>JAGQMT010000100.1 GCA_020428565.1 Candidatus Saccharimonadota bacterium
CGAGAAGAGCTACTTACATAAACTAGTCTATAGAGGACTGGCGTGGCGCTATGGTGGCGTAGAAGAGGCTAAGTCAAAGCGCATTACCATGGAAGACGCCAAAAAAAACTTGCCTGATGATGTGCTGGAGCGGACAGAATTTGAACTAGGTGTTATAGATCGAATGGGCTTCAATGGTTATTTTTTGATCGTGCAAGATTTTATCAACTGGGGTAAATCTCAGGGTATAATCTTTGGTCCAGGGCGTGGCTCGGCGGCCGGCTCGATAGTCGCATATGCTACCAGAATCACCGAACTTGACCCAATTAAGTATGATTTGCTTTTTGAGAGATTCCTCAATCCTGATCGTATATCTATGCCTGATATAGATATAGACATACAAGACACGCGACGTAATGAGGTCATTGAATACTGTGCCCAAAAGTACGGACGTAATCAAGTGGCCAATATAGTGACCTTTGGTACTATGGCGGCTAGGGCAGCGGTACGAGATGTCGCACGAGTAATGGAGGTTCCATATGCTGATGCTGATCGTATTGCAAAATTAATTCCACCGCCAGTACAAGGTAGGCATATACCGCTGGCCAAAAGTATCAAGGACGACCCGGATCTTAAGCGAGAGTATGAATCAAATCCAGTTACAAAGGATGTCATAGATTTGGCGATTAGACTGGAGGGAACAGTCCGCAGTCATGGTGTTCACGCTGCTGGTGTGGTGATTGCGCCAGATGACATTGTCAAATATGTACCACTCGAAATGGCGCAAAAAGGCGTTGTAGCTACTCAATACCCCATGGGTCCAGTCGAGGAGCTAGGTCTGCTCAAGATGGACTTTTTGGGCTTGTCTAACTTAACGATTATTCGTAATGCCCAACGTATTATAAAACGTGTTTATGAAACGAATATAGACTTAAACGATATTCCGTTAGACGATGCAAAAACCTATGAACTATTCCAGCGGGGCGATACAACCGGCGTTTTTCAGCTAGAATCAGCTGGTATGAAACGCTATCTAAAAGAACTGAAGCCTAGTGTTTTTGATGATATTATCGCCATGGTTGCCTTGTATCGGCCTGGTCCAATGCAATTTATAGATAGTTTTATCAAACGTAAACATGGCGAAGAAGAAATTACTTATTTGCATCCGAAAATGGAGAATGCTCTGTCTAGTACCTATGGGATATTGGTATATCAAGAACAGTTTATGCAGATTTCTAAGGATTTGGCTGGTTTTACTGGTGGCCAGGCTGATACTCTACGTAAGGCAGTTGGTAAGAAAATTATTGAGATGATGCGCAAAGTAAAACCGGAGTTTATCGAGGGTGCGATTAAAAATTCCAATGCTGACAGGGCATTAATGGAAAAGTTTTGGTCTCAGCTAGAAGAATTTGCGAACTACTGCTTTAATAAATCTCACGCTGCTTGCTATGGATTGATTGCCTATTGGACGGCTTATCTCAAGGCTAACTACCCAGACGCCTTTATGGCAGCCTTAATGACTAGCGATGCTGATGATATTGACAGATTATCAATCGAAATTAGCGAATGTCAGCATATGGGTATTCAAGTATTATCGCCAGATGTCAATGAATCCTTCTCGGAATTTGCTGTCGTACCAGGTAAGAATCAGATTAGATTTGGTATGAATGCAATCAAAAACGTTGGTACTGGTGCTGTAGACGAGATACTGAGGGCACGTGAACAAGGTCATTTTGATACTTTAGAGGACATATTTACTCGTATCAATCCTAGGGTAGTCAATAAAAAGGCTCTCGAAAGTTTAATTAAAGCCGGGGCATTAGATAACTTTGGCGATCGCAGTACCTTGCTAGATAATATGGAGAATCTGCTGGGGTTTGCCAATCGTGTTCAGAAAGAACGTTCAGCTGGACAGGTTGGCTTGTTTAGCGATGACACCATAGACGATATGGTGCCAAAAATCGCTTTGGAGTCTCCCTCTGTCAAGTACGATAAACAAGAACAACTAAGATGGGAACGTGAGTTATTAGGATTGTATCTCTCGGAGCATCCATTAAAAATGTTCGAAACATATCTAGCGGAACTAACTATGCCCATAGACGCTCTGAAGCCAGAGATGGATGAGAAGCCAGTGACGGTTGGTGGCGCATTGTTAGATATTAGAGAGATTACGACTAAAAAAGGTCAAAAAATGGCTTTTGCGAGACTAGCCGATTTGAAGGGAGAGCTAGAGGTTGTGCTATTCCCAAGCGTCTATCAACAGACTAGTGGCACATGGGATAAAGACAAGGTATTGCTAGTAAAAGGCAAAATCAGCTCTAGAGATTATCAGACGGGCGACATTGGTCAAGAAATCAAAATAATTGCTGATGAAGCTAGAGAAATTACCCTAGTGCAGGCAGAGGCTTATGAGGCCAGGGGACGGACAGTACGGTTGCCAAGCACCAAAAAATCTACAAGATCAAGAAAATCGACCTCTAAGGATGACTCGGATTTTACTGGTAAAAAACTATTCCTCAGAGTACAGGATAGTGGAGATGAGGTTCAGCTCACTACAATGAAAAATATCCTAGATACCAGTGTCGGCAATAACGAAGTGGTACTGGTGCTTGGTAAGCCAGAGAGTAAACAGATTATAAAACTACCTAGCAAGGTGCAAATAACCAATCATCTGATTGGTGAGTTCAAGGAACTGCTAGGTACGACTAATGTCGTCATACAATAAATCGTAGAGCTGTAATTACGCTGTTTATTGTCGTG
>JAGQMT010000101.1 GCA_020428565.1 Candidatus Saccharimonadota bacterium
TCAGGTAGCGAATACCAGCCGGTGCTAGATAGTAGATTACTGGTCCCTGCCTAAGTCTATATGTTTTGTCATACAGCTTTATTACATACCCTTGATCTACCAATACACTTAGTCTCTCGTATATTGTTGATCTATCTCTACTTAAACATTCTGCCAATATATCACTACTAACAAACCTATACTTTAATACCAAAAGTAATATATCTAGCTGACTACTCGAAATTTTATACCTAGTCTTTGGTTCGTATCTTCTCATTCATACACCTTCTTATTTGTGTCTATATGTATATATAAAAGTAAGAAAGAAAAAAAGTAAATATGCAACAGGGGAAACTAGCATATTTTTTAGCGAATTTACATAGTGGGGATTTTAAACAGTAATTATATACATAAAAACTATTGCAACTATTCATATAAAGCATAATTACGAGGGTAAGATTATGCCTAGAATAGCAGGGTCAAAAAACAAGCCGAAGCCAGAAACTGAAGATATATTTGTATATACACTTGAACAGCGTATGCGGATAATTACAGACCTTATGGTTGAGTGTACTCTAGAAAAGAATAGAGCTAGGGCAAAAAGCTAGCTGTCAGGCTGAAAATACCGTTGAAATGGAGCAGGTTATACAGTTTGTCAAATACCTTCTTAAACCCCTACATGTACTAGTATCTAACAGCAATAGTCCACTTTGTCGCTCAGTATTCTTTGGGCTTATCTTCAATACTATGCCAAGCTACACAGATATAGCTTTTGAAACTCAACAAAAAAGCCCGTCACCAGGGGTGAACGGACTATTCCGGTTGATACTAGATCAACAATCAACTTCTGGAGGGCCAGGAGGGACTCGAACCCTCGACACCCTGCTTAAGAGGCAGGTGCTCTAACCAGCTGAGCTACTGGCCCGCTTTCTAATTGTAATATACAATTCATCTATGTAATCGAAAACCCATCACAAAGATTCGATAACTATAATATCACTTTACCCCTGTTTGATCAAACATTTTATGTACAACTTATTTTTGCAAAAATTACAACTATTAGCTGTTTGACAAAAGATAACTGCTTGATACAATAAGCTTACGTTCTATTATTAAATAAAGCGGTGGGCAAAAGAGGGTATTTTCAATGAACAAACTTATCAACATCTTAACATTAAGCCTATTTGTCATCGCAAGCTTCTTGGCAGTATTTAGTGTCGTGCCAACTAAGGCTATTGCCCACGACGGCGAGGATCATTCAGAAGAAACTGTTTCAGAAACATCAACTTCACCATACAGCTACACGGCTCAGCAAGGCGACTCATACACCAAAATCGCCCGCAAAGCCGTCCAAACATATGGTATCAATAACGATGTTCAGCTCAGTGGCGGGCAAATAATCGCAGCTGAAACATTCATCACCCAAGAGGCATCATCGCCCGCTATAAATACAGGCGACTCAGTGGTAATTAGTGAAGATTCTGTCAAAAATGCAGTAGAGTCTGCAGAAAACCTTGATGAAGCAGCTCAGGCTCGTTGGGAAAAATACACAAAACACGTCAACTTCAACACTGACAATGTTGGCGAAGCTAGATAACATCCAATAACATTTCGACAACATAACCAATATTACCCCTATTACTTGAGGGTAATATTGGTTATACTAATAATAGACAAAAATAACGAGACCAGGCGCATCATGATAAAAAAGATCAAACAAATTCAAGACCTCAGAATTCCTACTATTAAAATGCCAAAACAGTTAAACTTACCCGTAAACCCCAAGCTTGTCAGTGACGTATTATTTCATAAGAATAAGCGCGTCCAATTATTCCTAGAACTATCACTCAATCGTCGACTAGAATTACTTAGATCCCTGACCAATAGTGTCAAGCGCGATATATTAATGCATGTCCCAGAGACAGATGTGGCTGAGATACTACAAACCGTTGATCCCGACGAAGCCACAGATATTTTGCAGTTACTCACACGTGCCAAACGAGAGAAAGTTCTGTTATTAGTCAGCCAGGGGCTTCGAGATTCTATATCGACACTTCTAGAATTTGATGCCGAGACAGCGGCCGGACTCATGACCCTAGACTACATCCAAGTCACCAATACCGACAACATTGCCACAGTCGCCAAGAAGTTCAAACTTCATGAAAAACGCACTGGTCGCCCACCGGTTATTCTCGTCATAGACCAAGACAATAAGCTCATGGGCTACCTACCCGGTCATGAATTAGGGTTTGCACGCAAAACAGATGTCATCGATAGATATGTCAAAAAGATGATAACAATATCCTACGCAGCTACCCACGACGAAGTGATGGATAAATTCGTATCACACCCCCACTCAAAAATTGCCGTCATGAACGACAGCAAACAAGTGATGGGAATCATCTACTCCGATGACATACTGCGACTATTGCAAGAAACCGAATCATCATCTCTCTACGACTTTGCTGGTATTAGCGAAGAAGAAAACGTAGCCGATACCGCTCGATCAAAAGTAAAAAATCGCCACAGATGGCTGATTATTAACCTTGGTACTGCATTTTTAGCATCATTTGTAGTCAGTCGATTTGAGACCACGCTCTCTACATTTGTTATACTAGCCGCTTACATGCCGATTGTCGCCGGCATGGGCGGAAACGCCGCCACCCAAACGCTGGCAGTGCTCGTAAGAGGTATATCGCTACGACAGAT
>JAGQMT010000102.1 GCA_020428565.1 Candidatus Saccharimonadota bacterium
AATGCATTTAGTCGACTGACTTTTTTGGGCGATGCAGTTGGTAGTTTATCGTCAGAATCTAATACAATCTGGTTGCTAGTAAGTTCGGGCGCAGTTAGGGTTTGCGAGAATTCGGCTGGCTGTTCATTTAGATCTAGAGCAACCTCTGTTTTGGCGCCGGCTACTTCCATAGATACGATGTACTTATCTGTAGTCAGTTCCTTAAATACTACCATCCCGCTTGCGTTAGATACTTCTGATAATGATAGTGATCTAATAGATACTTTGACTCCAGATACGGGTAGATTATCTTTATTAACAATCGTTAATGTAGCGTTGTGTTTACTAATTTCAGCTACGGATTTTTGTGATGTCGACGACGAATTATTCGGAGTCGCTTTATTAATACTATTATGAACTGGCGTACCTTGATTAACAGGTTGCTCTTGATTAACTGGCGATTGATTGTTATTCGATTGCGGTGTAGGACTGCTAGAATTAGCATTGTTAGCAGGAGTGCCGTACATAGCTACTACGATAGTTTGCTGAGTTGCCGCAAACTCTCCGCAATTATAATTAGGGGCATTGATAATTCCAAATCCTACCTCTGTAAATTCTGCTTCAAGCATATTATCACGATGAGTTGGACTGTTGTACCAGCCAGTAATAACAGTATTATTATCACTAAAGCCACAGGCCAGGTTCTCCCCGGCACGCAGATAACTGTAGCCAGCATTCGCTATAAATACCCATGGCTGTACGCCGTCAGGATTAACGTGCGCCCAATAATTACGCATTGCCATATCACTAGCTTTTGCTTGAGCGGCCTGATTAAGTTGATTATTTATAGTAAGATTACTGACACCAGCTTGTGTACGTCGAACATTTGTAGACTGTAATAGTCCAACATGAGTGATATCCGTAGCGTAGGCTAATACCTGTCGTGACTGGACGGACGTAGAATTAGTGCGTGTAAGATTCCATGCCGAATAGCTGCTAGTGAATATGCCGATCAGCGCTAATATCGATAACATCGGTATAAAAGGTTTGTATACTTTCATAAAATGCGTTGTGCGCTTTTGATGGTGGCCGTGTTGCTTATTATGAGCCACAAGCTTATGCTTATTTTTTGTCATCTTAATGCATATTGTAAACCATAAGCTTAATAAGACCTAGCTAGTAAAAGCGTAGTTGATAAAGTGCCATGGCTGTAGCCTGGGCAACATTAAACGATTCTTTTTGTCCAAACATCGGTATCTCTACTATCCTATCGCATAACTTAAGAATTTCTGATTCTATACCATCAACTTCACGTCCAATCAATAAAGCTACTTTGTCAGTCCACCTAAATTCCGGAAGTTTAATAGAACCTGGCGATTGTTCGAGTGCAACAAGACAATACCCTTGTTCCTTTAATTGATTAATTATTATTCTTACATCATCAAAATGCTGCCAGTGTTGGGCATCTTGACTGCCTAGTGCCGTTTTTTGTATTTGTTTTCCTATTTTATTGTAAATATGCGGAAGTCGTTGATCGCCAATATAATGAGGATGAGGGGTATAGCCAGTTAAATATACTGTATTAACTCCAAGTCCTTCGCAAGTGCGCAATATTTAACCAACATTATGAGCGCTCCTTAAGTTATGCGCGATAACAACTATATTTTTCACTGTATTGTTAGTATAACCTTAAACTACCTCAGGATAGTAGTTATTTGTTGGCAATTATTAAATAGATATTTTAGGTATAATGCTCATGGTTTATAGGCTATAATGTTGTATGAAATGGCCGAAGACATAAGACTAACCGAAGAAACCTCTACTCAGCGTCGAGCTCGATTACTTGGACTAGATTATATAAACACGTCACTTAACACTCCTCGACCCTTATTTAAACAACTCCTTAGTATCCAAGAGCTGTACACTCTAAGAGTAATACCTATAGATGTTGCTCAGAATAAGATACTTTTTGGTATCACAACAACAACATCACAGCAGACTATGAATTCCTTGACTCAAAGATTTTTAGATCAACGAGTTAGTTACGCTTTAATATCGGACACCGGCTTCCGCGACTATATGAAGCTCTACGATCCTCCAAAGCAAGTTGTTTACCAAGATATCACAATTAACGGCACTGCCACTACTAATGGTTCGCTTATAGCTAAGGTCTCGGCTACATTAGATCAGGTAAAGGCGGCAGATATGCTAGCTTATTTAACTGATCAGGCCCATAAGCTTAGTGCATCGGACATTCATGTCGAAAACCAACGTGATCATGTGCGCATTCGCTTTAGAATTGACGGCGTACTTCATCCGATCGCCCAATTATCTCATGAGCGAAGCAGAATGCTAACATCTGCCATAGCAAGTAGCGCAAATGTATCTACATCTGCCGATGAGGCTCAGCAAGGACACATAACCCAAAAAGTAATAATGGCCGACAAGTCTACCGTCGACGTCAATCTACGCGTTGAGACGGTTCCGGCCATCAACGGTATGGATATCGTAATGCGTTTATTTAATATGCAAGCCGATATGTATACATTAAACAAACTAGGCTTAAATGATCAAGAAAGAGCGGTTGTAGACTCGATTATTCACAAACCAAGTGGGCTTGTTCTTGCCGTCGGTCCAACAGGATCAGGAAAAACCACTACTCTC
>JAGQMT010000103.1 GCA_020428565.1 Candidatus Saccharimonadota bacterium
TTCTTCACTACATTTGCATCATTAGGTTCCGCTAGCTGACAATTGATAATATCAATAACCTCACCGAGTTTAGTGCCAGTTTGAATAGCGATATCGTTGGTTAGCTTATGTAGTACACGCAAATTTTGATAAGGACTTTGGCCTTTGTTAAATCGATTCGATGCATCAGTAAACAAGCCGTGACGCATACTACTACGACGGATGGAATACATATCAAACGTTGCACATTCCACGATAATATTCTTGGTGTTTTCATCTACTTCTGTATCAGCACCTCCCATAATGCCAGCTAGGGCAATCGGTTGCCGATCGGTGGCTATAACAATATCACCTTGGTCTAATGTAATCTCTTTGCCACCTAATAAAGTCAACTTTTCGCCCTGCACTGCCATACGGGGAAAGATAGTCGGATGACCACTACTCAGCGCTTTTACCTTGTCATAATCAAAGGCATGAGTCGGCTGAGCGGTTAAATACATGTAGTAATTCGTCAGGTCAACAATATTATTTATCGGCTTGACGCCAACACGAGTCAGCATGGATTGTACACGTACAGCACTCGACCCGACAGTTACACCCTCTACTACTCTAGCCGTAAACCTAGATACCAAATCAGTTTCACACTTCGCCTCTAGTGGTAAATCACTAAGTGGCACATCAAAATTCGATTCCACACCCTGATACCATGAAGGGCTTTGAAACTTCTGCCCAGTAATACCAGCCAACTCTCTAGCAACGCCCAAAATACCAAAACAATCTGGACGATGCGTAAACATCTTATTCTCTAAATCAATTACCGTATCATTGAGTCCGTAAAATTCGGCAAAGTCCCTACCCACTTCTGCTTCGTCATCTAGCTCCAAAATTCCGCTATGATAATCACTAATCGCTAACTCATGAGGGCTAGCAATCATACCATTACTCATAACTCCCCGTAGCTCCCTGACTCCAAGTACAAATGGATCATCTGGAATACTACTCGGCACAGTACTACCCGGTGGTAACCACGCAACCTTTAAGCCAGCCCGAACGTTTGGTGCACCACAGACCACTTGCACCAGACCATTCTCATCACGCTCAATGTCCTGAGTCAGGCCATTGTCATTAAGCTTACACACATTGAGCCTGTCGGCATTAGGATGTTTTTCACAGGACACAACCTCAGCAATTACGATACCTTGATATCTAACGCTAATATCCTCAACATCCTCAACTGCACCAAGCTGTGAGCCAATTCGTCGCAATATCTCATCAATACCTAGCCCTTTGATGTCAACATTACTCTCGTCCTGTATCCAGTTCAAACTAATCTTCATTATTGCTTTTCTCTGTCCTTGTGGTTATCTTCTGCTTGTTTGATATTATAATCTATTTTTTGACCTAAATCTTTGATTAATTCATAGCTACATTCACACCTAAATTGAGCCCTATCAATGATAATCTCGTCATAAACTACACTCATCTGATCAACTCCTCTATCTTTGGACTAATCATCTGATATATCAATTCATGCCCTAGATCATTGGGATGAAGCCCATCACTGAGCAATTCATATCCGTTATCTAGCTCTTGTAAAAACTTATCATGTATCGGCACGAAATCAATTTCTTGATTGATTGCGACTTGCTTGATAGTATCCTCGAACAGATTGATTCGATGATTCCTAAATTGCTTGCCAGTAGAACTGAACTTCCATGGGTTCGTCAACTCTTCGTCGACCGCTGAGAGGCCCATAAACAGCACATTGTTGGTCAAAGCCATCGCCTTGTCTGCTAGATGCTCCAGGGTCTCCTGAAATTTATAAACATCTTGCTGAGCCTTATTATGTATCAACACCGAATCATTAATGCCAACAGCTATGATGATTAAATCAGGCATCTCATACAATCGCCTTGCCTTGGTTTCATTAACTATTCTCGCCAGAACACCGCTGGCTGTATCACCAGAAACTCCAAGGTTGTGAACTTCTGCATAAAATGATTCATCAGTGTTCATCGCACCTAAAGTTCGGGCATGGATATCGGCAGCCAACCTCTGCACCCAACCGCCCCTAGAGTCAAAAAACCCTTGAGCAATGCTATCGCCAAAAACTAATATCCTCATCTAAAACTGCCCTAGAAACTTCAGATTAGCTGACTCAAAATGACGAATATCCTCTATGCCGTGCTTGAGCATAATCAGACGCTCGATACCACAGCCCCATGCAAATCCAGTGTACACCTCAGAGTCAATGTCTGCCATACGCAGGACATTAGGGTGAATCATGCCACAGCCCAATAACTCTAGCCATTTTTGTTCTTCTGAATCATCCTTGCGCAGAGCCAAAGGTCGCTCTACGGCAAATTCAAAACTGGGTTCCGTAAATGGAAAATAAAACGGCTGAAGTTTTGTGGCCAGTTCTTGCCCAAAATAAGCTTCGATAAAGGCCTTGAGCGTCGCAATCAGATTGCCAACATTAACACCTTTGTTAATAAAGACACCTTCTACCTGATAAAAGGTATGTTCGTGTGTAGCATCCAAGTCTTCATTACGGAAAACTCGCCCTGGAATTATAACCGCAATTGGATTACCCGTATCGAGATTGGTCTTGTATTTTTGCATAATACGATTCTGCATAGTACTAGTGTGAGCTGG
>JAGQMT010000104.1 GCA_020428565.1 Candidatus Saccharimonadota bacterium
ACGTCAAGGTAGGATGCCTTTTCTTGATATGGTCAATGAGGGTAATATGGGCTTGATGCTGGCTGTTGATAAATTTGATGCTAGTAAAGGCTTCAAGTTTTCTACTTATGCCTCGTGGTGGATCAGACAGGGTATACAACGTGCAAGTTATAATCAGGATTATACTTTGCCGATGCGTGTGCCTCCTCAGCATCACGATACGCTGGCATCTTATCTTAGGACGGTGATTGATTTGCCTAGCGTTTCTGGCGTTGATGGCTTTGATAGAGTGGATGAGATTGAAAAAATGAGCGGCTTTGATGCTAAGAAACAAGCCGATGCGGTGGCTTTGTACGAGGTGATGACTAGGTCGTTAAGTTTGGATAGGCCGAGTTCTGATGACGGAGACTGGAATTTGTATCAGGTGATGGGTGTAGAGGATGATTATAAGTCGGTTGATCAATCTATGGTGATTGATCGTTTGCTATCTTTGGCCGAGAGTGTGTTGTCAGAAGACGAGATGCAAGCTTTGATGGGCAGGTTTGGCTTGATTGATGGTCGGCCTATGTCATTTGATGCATTGAGTGTCTGTATGGGTGTAGGGGTCAGTACGGCCAAGAGTTTGTACAGGAAGGCGTATAGTAAACTAGAGTCAGCGACGTATGTGGCTGGTTGGGATTGGTTTGATGTGGCCTACGATTCTGATTGATTTTTGTTAGTCACTTCACATAAGGTTATACTATAGCTATGAGTGAGCAGGTGAATCGCAAGAAGCTAGCAGTTATAGATGGAAAGTCGGTGTTTTATCGTGGGTATTATGCTATGCCCAATCTTAGTACCAAAGACGGTGTGCCAACTGGTGGTGTCTATGGATTTACTGCATTGGCATTGGAGTTGATTAAAAAGTTTGATCCAGATTATGTGGCGGTAGCTTGGGATAAGCCAAAGACGAATATTCGCAAGCGCTTGGAGATTCATCCAGGTTATAAGGCTGGGCGAAAGCCTGCACCACCTGATTTTTATGCTCAAATACCAATTTTGCATGATTTGTTACGCGCATTTGGTTGGCCACTTTATGAGTTAGACGATTACGAGGCTGATGATATTATGCACACCCTTGCACGCAAGGCTGATGTGGCTGGCTTGGATACGATGCTGATTACATCTGACTTGGATTCATTGCAGAGTCTCAGCGCCCATACTCATGTTTATGCACTCAAGAAGGGGTTTTCGAATATTGAACAATTTGATGTCGATTATTTTGAGCAGAAACACGGCATAGAGGTTGAGCAGTTTCTGGATCTGAAATCACTCAAAGGCGATAGTTCCGATAATATTCCGGGTGTGCCGGGTGTAGGCGAAAAAACAGCCGTACAGTTATTGCAACAGTACAAAACTTTGGATAGCATTTATGATAATTTGGCATTGCTTAAAGATTCATTGGCCAAGAAGCTGGAGGCTGGACGTGACTCCGCGTATATGAGTAAGGCGGTAGCTGAACTTTATGATGATGCACCAGTCGACCTGGATTTGAGTAGTATGGATACGCGTGATCTGGATGCGGTGGCCCTGAAGGGTCTCTTGACCAAGCTGGAGTTTAGGAGCTTGCTCAGAAGTATGCCTGACTACATGAAGGTAATAGACGATGAAGGCGAAGTCGAGTCGGATGGTTTGGTGGTTGCTTATGGTGAAATTAAGCCATTAAAGACTGTGGTTATAGCTAGCTTGGAGGATCTAAAATCTATCACGTTTGCCGATGAAATGGTCTTGAACTCGTTTAGTACTAAGGCCCACGGCAAAGAGCCTCATTGGTTGACATTGGCTGATAGATATACGGCATACAATATAGATTTGAGTGTGCTAGGATCAGGATCTTTAGGAGCTATCGAGGGCCAGTTGGCTGATATCAAAACTGTGGGTTTTGATTTGAAGTCTTCGTACAAGGTTCTGTTGGAGCTAGGATTGGGCTTACCACAGGTGATGCATGATGTTTTGGTCGGGGCGTTTTTGATCAATCCCTTGCGTCGAGACAAGACGCTGGGTGATTTGGCATTTTCGGATTTGGGATATCAGGGTTCTGGTTTCGAGGAATTATCGCCAGATGATTATGGGCTACGGATTGGTGAGATTTGTGCGGTTATGTGGGCTTTACAAGATTATCATGCCGAATCTATCAGTGAAATGACGGATATCATTAAGCTGGCCGATCAAGTTGAATGGCCGGTAATTCCAGTTTTGGCTCGTATGGAATATGTGGGTATAGGGCTGGATAGTGGCTACTTGCATAAGATGTCAGGAGAACTTGAAGACAAGATTAGTGATATTGAACAAACTATTTATGGTTATGCCGAGAAGGAATTTAATATCTCTAGTCCAGCCCAACTATCAGAAGTTTTGTTCATTGACCTAGGGTTGCCGACATCAAGTGCGCAGTTAGAGGATAAGCCACCTCAGCCGTGGACAATTAAAAAAGGTCGAACGGGACATTATTCAACAGCTAGTGATGTCTTGCGAAAACTGAGGCCGATACATCCAATGATTGAAGATATTGAAAAGTATCGTGAATATACGAAGCTCAAGAGTACTTATGTAGATACGTTACCGAA
>JAGQMT010000105.1 GCA_020428565.1 Candidatus Saccharimonadota bacterium
TTATGGAGGCACGAGTGTGCTGTTTGTGATGGGTGCCTTAGGGTTAGCTTTTCAGGTTTCGAGATATAGTTCATTGATGGGTAAAAAGAGGATAGAGAATGAAAGTCTTGCTTACGGGCGGGGGCAGCGGAGGGCATATCACGCCTCTGCTAGCCGTCGCTAAAGAATTAAAACTACTCAATCAAGATATAGTATGTCTAGGTGTTTGTGAAAGTGGCTGTAAGTTTGGCTATTTGTATCAAAAATCTGCCGATATCGACCGAATCTTGCAAATTAGCGCTGGCAAGTTTCGACGTTATTCGGCTGATTCATTGTGGCAAAAATTAACCGATTGGCGGACTAACTGGTTGAACTTTTGTGATATTTTTCGTACTTTGGTGGGTTTTTGTCAGGCTCTGAAGTTGCTTAGACGTGAACGTCCCGATGTGATTTTGATTAAGGGTGGTTTTGTATCCGTGCCAGTCGGGCTGGCGAGTGTGGTGTTTGGGATACCATATATTACACATGATTCTGATTCTGTGCCTGGGCTAGCCAATCGTTTGATTAGTAAGTGGGCAAGAATTAACGCTACTGGTATGCCAACGGAGTTGTATAGTTATCCCGAAGCTAAGAAGCAATATGTTGGTATTCCACTGTCAGCGGATTTTGTGAAAGTTGGTAAATCAGAGCGAGAACGTTATCGTCGGGAGTTATCTATCGACCGCAAGGCGAGGGTCGTGACGGTCGTTGGTGGTAGTCAGGGTGGTGTGAGTCTCAATAGCGCTATCGTTTCGGTTGCGCGTGAGTTATTGACCAAGTATGACAATTTGCACATTGTACATATTGCAGGTGCAGACAATGTCGCTGATACAGAAACTGCATATTCTAAAGCCGTGGGTGCGGAGATGGCTGAGCGAGTGCATGTATATGGTTTTGTGGATGATGTTTATAGACTGCAGGGTGCGGCTGATGTTGTGATTGCTAGGGCTGGCGCTACACAAACAGCCGAACTTGCTGTGCAAGGTTTGCCGGTAATATTAGTACCTGCTAATTTGGCTGGTGGTCATCAATTAAAAAATGCTCGATATTTTGAATCCAAAGGGCTTGCTAAGGTCGTTGCCTCTAACGACGGCGAACTTATCAAGATAGCGTTAATTGAATTGTTGGATAAAACAGATTTGGCGCGTGTTATGGCAGATGCTTTTCATGATCAATCACAGGCGGATTCTGCTAGTGTGCTTGCTGAGTTGGTTTTAACAGAGGCGAAGAAGTAGTCAAGTATGATGGTGGTTTTTATATCAGTAGGCGTTCGAGGTGATGATGCGTAATAATAAAGATAGTCGTGGGGAGCTTAGACAGAGTCCAAGAGTGTCATCTCTGGAACGTTTGCGTGACCACACTTATAGAAATCGTCAGACTTTGCCGACTGCATATAATACGCAGGTTCGGTCTAGTAGAGATAATAGACTGATGGGCGATGGGGATGGTGCTGGTACTACAAGGAGTGGCGCCAAGAGGTCTTTTCGACAGATGAGTCGGGTACGTTTGGGTGCAATAATGATAATGATCATTGTGGTGTCTGTGATGCTGTACGGGGCTACTCTGAAGTCTGAGCCAGCCATATCCATAGTTGGTAGTGATGATTATTATACGACTAATGGTCAAGGGCGATTTGCAGGGCCTATCACGAAGATTTTGTCTGATGATTGGACTAATGGTAATAAGCTTACTATGAATACTTTGGCTATTGAAACGCAGATCAAACAACAGTTTCCCGAGCTTAGAGAAGTTGACGTACAATTACCAATAGTTGGTCGTACGCCCAAAGTTTTTTTACAGCTTAGACAGCCAGTGGCGACTTTGCTTGCATCTGACGGCAGTGCTTACGTTGTAGATAGTGATGGTATCGTGATTGGTAATGCGAGTGATTTGAACTCTGAATATCGGTCGAAGCTACCAGCACTGGTAGACAAAGCTAGTATTGATTTGGATTTGGGAGTACGGGTTTTGGCAAAGGAATCAATTAGGTTCATTAACGAAATTATCTATCAGTTGACCGCCAAAGACATGCAGGCCTCCAAAATTGTTTTGCCTGTAGGTCTGTATGAGGTTGATGTGTATATAGATGGCATTGGTTATTATGTCAAAACTGATACGTCTGGTGATTCTCGGTTGCAGATGGGTGGTTTTTTTGCAGTTAAGGCCGATTTGGAATCTAAGGGGATAAGCCCTGCTGAATATATAGACGTGCGTGTAGAAGAAAAGGTGTTTTATAAGTAAACTATACTCTAATAATGTTGTGTTTGTTAGGCAGGGAACAGTGTAGTGTGTGCAATGTGTGGTGGGGTAGTGAGGCACCAGTGGTGTTTGGTGTTGGACTGTAGCCTGAATTGCTTTTGTTGAGATGGGGCTTTGATAGAAAGTGTATGGCAGAGGCCAGCAGAGGAGTAGTCCCCGCCACTACTGCCCTAAGTTCGTATTTTGTTCATATTATAATCAATGAGCTAAACAAAAAAACTATACAATAATATCAAAAAGTGAAAAAATCAAATAAAGGAGCATAGTAAGGTAGGGGT
>JAGQMT010000106.1 GCA_020428565.1 Candidatus Saccharimonadota bacterium
ACATATTAATATTGGCGGTAAGCGAGATATTATATTAGACGAAGAACGCGCACCTTACATTAAAGAGATGTTTGAGCGAGCAGCTGAGGGAGAAAGTGGTTATACGATCAAGCAATGGCTTGATACTACCTCATTCAGAACACGCAACGGAGTGTTTATCACTAAGAGCATGATTTATAACCTACTCAAGAATACCTACTACTATGGTGAGTTTGAATATCCACTGAAGAGTGGTAAATGGTACAAAGGCAATCATCCGCCAATCATAACCAAAGAACTTTTCGAGAAAACACAGAAGGCATTATCAGTTCCCCCGCGCGGAAAATGGGGAGCAAAATACTTCGCCTTCAAAGGAATCGCCAAATGTAAGGATTGTGGCGCGAGTATAGTTGGTGAAGAAAAATTCAAAGCCAAGAAGTCTGGCGGAAGAACTCGTCACGTCTACTACCACTGCTCGCGCCAAATTGAATACCACTGCACCCAGCCATTCATTCGTGAAGAGGATTTGATAAATCAGGTGGTTGATATCATCAAAGGGCTTGACTACCAGAAGCTTAAGCTCGGTAATAAGCTGAAGATGCAACTTAATCAGTATGATCAGATGACCAAAGAGCATACCAACGAAGATCGATCAAATGAAGAGATATTCTACGCCTATACGAACTATCTACTGCGCTATGGCGACAATAAGGACAAAGCCGACTTCCTGATGATGCTGAACCTACCGTTCATGCTCGACAATCGACATATCTATTATTCTCCAAGTGAGTTCAATGAACCTAGGCGAGAGCCCGACAGAACATACCTGACTCGCAAGCCACGTGAGTCAATTGTGAAGACCGAAGATGCGCTTGAGCGCTATCGTCGCATGCAGGCGGAAGCCAAAAAACACCAACTATAGATAGAACACCGAGAATCTGGTGTTCTATGTTTTTAGTCCGTCTTGGGTATAAGAAATAACAGGTTAATAACCATTACGAATCATTTGCTAGTGAACCGTAACCCTGGGGCAAATTAACGAGTAACTTCAATCTGTTAAACAGAGGTTGTCAAATGGCGAAAAAAGGCATTAAGGACTCGAACTTTTTTACAGGGGTCGCCTAGCTTTACAAAAAGAAAAATCGTGTTATAAATACACGATTGACCTCTGTTATCTTTAGCTTGGCTGGGGCTCGAATTCCTTAAGATAACTTTTTCTCAGCAAGAAGATGATCCATTGGTTGATATTGAAGAGATTCGCAAACTACTTGGATGAGATATTATAGTTTTCGGCAGCAAATATATATTGATCGATAAAGAGCTTTTTAAATTGAACAATACTATTCTGCTCATAGAAGACTAAGGTTGCCTCTTTGTACTCACGATCATCAACGCTACGGTATGACAGTGGCGCAAATCCACCACTTAACAAAACGGCATTGCTGAGTAATCGGCTTGTACGCTTATTGCCGTCAACGAACGGCTGAATATAACTTATGCCAAGCACGCATAATAGCGCTTTCTCGTACGCATTATCAGTTGTTTGAATCCACGAGAATAGTTGTTCAAGCGCTTCTCGAATCTGAAACTCATTATCAAGCGGTCGGTAATTTGTGCCCGTTATACCAACTAAACCTTTACGTAAGTTCCGTGAGATATCAAGTTTATAACCAACAATAGTATGAAGCTTTTCTAGCAGTGCCACGGTGGGCTTTGCCCATAAACTGAGATTTTCCAAAACCAACTCCAGAGCTTCTTTTTGATTAAGAATCATCTGGGCTTCATATTCTGTATTGGTTTTTGATTTTTCACCATACCGAAGCAATCGCTCCGTAGAGATAAGGTCATAGGTATTGCCTTCAATCTGTGATGTCTTCCATGAGAACTCAATGATAAAACGCAGTAACTCCTTAGTATGAATAGCCTCATCTGAACTTTGTGCATTGGCGTGATATATAGCAGTAGCAGCTTCAAGCGCAGCTAATTCTTCTTTATCAAACAGAGGAACATACGGTTTGTCAAAAAGACTGAAATTAAATGATGTGATACCACTACGACTATCTACATCAGTGCTAAGATATGAGTCAACATTAATAGGTCTCAGCAATATCCCTTTTTTAGATAGGCTGTACGTTACTGATCTACCAGCCCCCCTTGATTCCAGCAGCTCAAGTCTTGTTAGTTCTGCCAGACGGCGTTTTACCGTAACCAAAGATGCGTCGGCAAGCCTTTGATGCACCATAGAAGAACTAAGGCTGCTTTCTGGGCTGAAAAGGAGGAGGATCTTGTTATTCGTATCATCCATACGCATTAATCGTATCATCATGATACGATTAATGTCAATACGTTCAAGTTAAAAAAGTTTGGTCGTCCTGTTTGGCCTATCAAGGATATAACTTATTTTGAGCTGTAATTTCTGAAAAAAGTCCGAATCTGGCTGAGCGTGGCGGTCTGAAACCTGAGAACAGGGGTAAATGAGACAAATGAGACACGAAACAGCTAGTTTTGAGTGTGTCTCGTTTTAACTTGACTCGAGGGTGCCTTTCTTGGAGTTGTAG
>JAGQMT010000107.1 GCA_020428565.1 Candidatus Saccharimonadota bacterium
ATATTATTTATATCTAACTTGGTGTTACGCATTAAGTTAGATTCTACGACTCTTGGCGATGGTCTTTGACTATACTGACGATACGTTCGATGGATTTAGGTTCTTCTTGTTGCTTGGCTAGGTTTTTGAGTCTGTACAGACCTTCGGCTACTTCTGTTTCACCAACGAATAGGACATAATTCACCCCTGTTTTGATAGCTGATTTTAGCTGTTTGTCGGTTTTGCGATTGGTCAAATCGATCGATACGTTAACCCCTTGATCTCTCATAGTGGATGCAAGCGTCTGGCATTGATTGACGGTGTCGCCAATCGGAATAATGATTAGTTCAGCTTCTGGGTGTATGGTTGGCAACAGACCGTGTCCTTTGAGAAATTCATGAATCACTATATCGCCCATCCCAAAGCCAATAGTAGGAATTGGATCAACGCCAAACAGACCAACCAAACCATCATACCGACCACCACCAAACATCGAGCGATTGTTATCTGGATTAGTGTCAAAAACCTCAAACACAAAATCGGTGTAATAATCTAGCCCTCGGGCTAAGCTAATGTCATAGGTGATATTGGTGATTCCTAGCGCTTTGGCATTACTGAGGATAGACTGGATGTCTTGGACGGCACTACTAGATTTAATCATTTCTGGCAAATCATTGAAACTGGAGCCTCGTAGTACCTTGATCAACTGACTAGCTAGGCCTTGTTCGCGTTGAGATGGCGACATCGATGCATCTATCAGCCCTTCAAACTCAGCTGGTGGCATCTTGTGCATACGGTCGATGAGTCGGGTGATAGTTTTTTGTTCTACCTCTGTTAGAGCTAGCCACTCGCCAAGTAATAATTGAAAGGCCTTACGGCTATTGACGCGAATTTCGTATTGGTTAGGTTTGGCGCCAAATCCCTCCATGATAGATTTGACCATGAGGAGCATTTCTAGTTCGGCCTGAGCATTGTCTACACCGAATAGGTCGATATTAAGCTGATAGAACTCTCGGCCACGACCTTTTTGTGGTCGTTCATAGCGCCAGCAGTTTGGTATAGAGAACCACCTTATAGGTAGTGTAAGTTCTTGTCTACGACCTGCCACCAGTCTAGACACACTAGGTGTCATCTCGGGACGCAATGTTACTTCACGACCACCTCTATCAGCAAATGAATAGCTCTGTTGATTGACTAACTCGTCGCCAGATTTAGCCGAAAATAGTTCGATTGGTTCGATAATTGGCGAATCATATTCTTCGTAACCAAACTTGTAACAAACATTGCGCCAAGTTTGGAATATGTAGTTGCGGACTCTCAGTTCTTCTGGGTAGAAGTCACGAGCGCCTTTGTATGGTTGTGTGTTTAAGCTCATCTCTAACTCTTTACTAAATAATATTACTAAATTTTGTACAAATTATCAAATGATCGCTTATGCGAGACTGCAACAAGATAACTTAGTTATCTTTGTACAGATTCTCGGCCTTGGCTTCGGATATTCGGCCTACTCTGTCTTTGGTCTGTTCGATTGTGATCCAGAACGTACGGGCAATAAAAGAAAATTTGTCTTCTGTGTCCATGCGCATAACGGGCAATCCGATAAAGGTTTTTTTGCCAATATTACGCTCGAGCATCGCTACGCTAGATTTAATTGCCGAATGTTCGAAGCTAAAGTTCTCTATCCTGCCGTAGCAATCATCCCTTAGTTCTCTGAGTATATGTAAATCTCGCCATAGGTTATGGCTAATTACCCCTGTACGGAAGGCCAAATCTATCTGTGACTCAAATGTATTGGCAGTTTCGCTGAGTAGAATATCTTCTTTTTGATTACTGGGCACGAGTACGTTGCGCAAAACCTCTTGGAGACTGCGTTCGATAGCCGAAACATAGATCAACACCTTAGCTCTGGGTGACTCGCCCTTGACCAAACTCTCGGCTCGCTCTAGGGCTGCAAAGAATTCTTCTCTTTCGTTTATTACTATCTTGCCGCCTTTGGTACTTGAGTTAATTGCGTAGCTATCGGTACTTTTATCGACAAACTGGATATCTTTGGCCATTTATTGCTTCTCCCTCATTTAATAGTAAGTATAGCACAAGCGATACAATTAGCTAGATTTTGGGCTAGATTTTGGTGTTGGATAATAATTGAACAATCATTTACAGAACTTGTCTATATTTTTTAGGACAAAATGTTTATGTATACTTAATAAATATGCCTATACAATTCCAAAGCTTTGTTGTGCTTGGTATCGTCTTGTTGCTTGCAAGGTTTGTTAAGCGTGGGTCGGATACGTTACAAAAATTCTTTATCCCTAGTTCACTGGTGGCAGGTATTGGTGGTTTGATACTTGGTCCGCAAATACTCAATACCATACCAGCCGAGATTACCAACATTTGGGCAACATTACCAAAGCATTTAATTACTGTTGTTTTTGCCGGTTTGTTTTTGGGCAAAATAATCCCTAGTCGCAAGGAAATATGGAAACAAGGTGCACCAATGCTGGCCTTTGGTAACGTTTTGGCATGGGGGCAATACGTTGTCGGCATAT
>JAGQMT010000108.1 GCA_020428565.1 Candidatus Saccharimonadota bacterium
TTCGAGAGACCGCTCATATACAACTGATTACCGATTGTCGCAATGCCAAGATTATGAGTCAGCTCTACAAGTGTATCCACTGCATTACGAATCGTGCGGTCTGGCAAACCACCACCCTCAACACGGGCCGTCAAAGCTCGTTCAGCGCGTTTTTCTGAGGCAGGATGACTAGTGTCTTCGCTACTGGTCAATGTATTGACATAATATCTATAGCCTTTATCCGTAGGGACTCTACCAGCACTAGTATGAGGTTGCACTATATAATCTAGCCTTTCTAGCTCGGCCATCTCAGCACGGATAGTTGCACTAGAAACGCCAAACAGTTTCGCTAGCAAACTACTACCAACTGGACTTGCAACTTCTGCATACTGCTCTACTATAGACAGTAAAATTGCTGTTTGCCTTTGTGTCATCAAAATGTCTCCTTGATTCACTACCTATTGTACAATTTTAGCACTCTAAATACAAGACTGCCAAACATTACCTAGCCGCATGTCGTCTATTCTTGAGCTATGCCAAATTCTACATACCCCTCATGACCATCAGTCACAGGCACCAAACGAACGCCCAACTCATTGACAACCACACCTCTTTCGGCCTCTATGACGGTCGATCGTGATCCAGCCTGAGAATAATAAACCGCTCCAGGGGTGATTAAGGCAAGCACCAATACACCGCCAGCGATCAAGAGCGCAATACCAAAGCGATTCCGACTAATGACTTCTTCGAAGTGCAACTCGAAGCTACCAGTAACTATCTCACCCGAACTACCCTTTGGTGCAGATTTGTTTTTCTTTGCCATAAGCGTATTATCTCACATTTTCCTATGCACGAGGACGGACCTCGTGCATAGAGATGGAGGGGACAGGGGTAAGGTCTGATACTCATAGAGGTACGCCTAGGTTTAAGGGGTATCTAAGTTAGAGGCGTGTCTAGGCTAGGTATTGTTCAATCTGCACTATCAAAGCTAGGGAGTGAGATTTGCCATAAGCCTGCTTGGTTGCATCAGGCAAACGGCCACTAGCGAGTTCATCCACGGCATTGGCAGCCTCGTGTATCTCGTTATTTATCACAAAATGATAGAAATCATGCTGCAAAGCATGTTGTATCTCGGTAAGAGCACTCTCTAGACGACGTCTGATCTCGGATTGCTCCAAGTTACCCCTGTCTTTGAGTCGTTGCATCCAAATCTCAAAGCTAGGTGGTAATAAAAATATAAATAAACCCCCATCGGTATACTTACGAATAGAATCAACTCCGCCTACTTCGATTTCATCAATTGCACGACGCTTATCGTCAGCATCGCCAAATAACTCAGCAAAGCTAATACCCGACACTTGCTGATTGTGGATTATGGCTGCCTCCAAATATCCGCCTTTACTCAACCCATCCAAAAACTCATCCTCTGACCTAAACCAATACTCTACTCCGTTGGTTTCTAATACGCCGTTATTCTCTCTGGGGTGACGAGTAGTATCAGACACCACAAACCTATACCTGCCTGTCTGAACCAAAATATTGATTAAGGTATTACGACCAGAGGCACTTGGGCCGACCAAAAAAACCGCATCGACATCATCTAGCCTATCAATATTAGCCTGACTTGGCCGATAATCTGCCAGTAAACGACGAAACTGATCTATCTTTTCCAACTTATTGATACATACAGTAGCTTTGACGACTTTGTCTTTCATAGTATGATTATAATACAAAAACGACATAACTCAAGGGGTCAACAGATGAAACCAGCACCATATTTTGAACTAAAAGATCAAAACGATACGGTTCACAAACTATCCGATTATCAAGGCCAATGGGTAGTAATATACTTCTATCCAAAAGACGATACTCCAGGATGCACCACCGAAGCCTGCGATTTTCGTGATGCCAGAGACGCACTGGCAGAATATGGCAATGCCGTCGTAATTGGCATCAGCAAGGACAGTGTAGCTTCGCACAGAAAGTTTGCCGACAAACACAACCTCAAATTCACTCTACTTAGTGACCCTAGTCACGAAACCATCGAAGCTTATGGTGCATGGGGACCCAAGAAGTTCATGGGTAGAGAGTTTCTTGGCATTAAACGCAATACTTATATCGTCGATCCAAATGGCAACATAGTCAAAGAATACCAAAACGTCACACCAAAAACCCACGTTGGACAGATACTCAAAGACCTCAAAGCCTTGCAAACTACAGCCTAAAAACTATAATCCTGTCCTAGAATAGACTGAGTGTTGATCATATGTGGAGGGTGACACTATCGGAGGGCCTGAAATCAATCACATAATAAACTGGTAATACCGGATTTCATGACTCCTGGGTGATATTTGATCCAAAACGGTTAAAAATTACTGACTCGGCAAGGTTTATAAGTCCTCTAGTAAAAGACGTAGATGAATGGCAAAATCGCTTGGAAGAAGCTAGAGCACTTTTTAGTCAATAATTGAACAAAAATATTATTCGTTTATTACAGCTTAGAGTCTAATATATAACTTTGCTTTATGTTTATCTTTGTAGTC
>JAGQMT010000109.1 GCA_020428565.1 Candidatus Saccharimonadota bacterium
TAGTGCTAAATCTGCTCTATCAGCTGCTAGCTCTCCAGGGCAAGTCCCAGAAGCCAGACTACATACTGGACATCTTTCCGGCTGGTACTATGACCTGGCTTCTACGAAAACGTCTCAGGCAGCACCAAGAGGCTGAGGAAGAAAGCGATTATATCTATCCTAATGTGTTGCTTGTTGCCAGCAATGCGAGCACTGAGAGACGATTATTCAAGCAAGTTGAAAGTGCCATACAGGACTTTGAGTTTTATATTACTCAAGAGGAGTTGCTGCTCAGTGGCGACAGGAATGTTTGGATTGATCTTATGGAATCGGATGAGGATGAGTTTGTGAGGCGGCCATTGGGCTAGAGTAAGGAGCCGTATCTGTGAGATTCTTGTAAAATCTAACAATAAGCTGTTAAAATTAGGACTGAAACCACCTATTTTATGTAAGGAGCAGTATGACACCTAAAACTAAAACTGAGGTTCAGCAAGCGGCACTGGCACTTAACAGCCTAGATCAGCCATTTGTGATTAAAGCGGCTGGAGATCAGATCATTGGCCAATGGAACATCCTAGACGCTAAGTGGTTAGGAATTCTTTCAGCCAACAGTGCGCAAAAGGATTACACGATCACCATCGATTTAGATGAACCAAACCATAAATACAAGTATGTTGAGAGTAGCCAATCATCGGAAAGCAGTGCTGGTATTGGTGGTCTATCAACTGAAAAGAGCTTCTTTAAAGGGAAGCAGTTTGGCACACACCAAGCAGGAATTGAGATTGGGTTTGGTATGAAGAACAAAGATGAGCCGACCAAAGTCGTGGGTGCAGCCACCTATAACTTTAATAACAGCCAAATTAAGAAACCTCTGCTCGACCTTCTTCAACAAGCTGGCTGGAGTGAGAATAAAACCAGTTTTCTAAAAAAACTATTCGGTAGTAACTAGACTGTTAACTCAATTGTATATAGGAAGGCTATCACTACACTACTTGTACGGATAGTAACCTTGAGTTACCATAAACACAAATGTAAATAAGGAAACAGCTTTATGTCAAAAACTAAGAAAATCGTCCTAGTTGTCATCGGTGTTCTGCTATTACTCATAGTAGGCGGAGGACTGTCTGCTTACTTGAGTACAAGTAAGGAACGCAAGTTAGCTTCAACATTTGTTAGTGACCTAGCGAGCGGTAACAATTCTAGTGCCTATGCTCAGTTCTCTTCTGCATTGCAGCAAGCGCAAGATGAAGCCACTTTTAATAGCCAGGTAGCAACCTTACAACTAGACTCGAGCTGTAGACTTCAGATTAGTGGAATGGAAACATCATCCTCAACAGATACTGGCACAGTTAAGACCGTTACAGGGTCAGTCAAATGTTCCAGCAAGACACTGACTAATGCAAAATTTGTTTATGACGGCAATCAAAAATTAAATGGCTACCAGATTAATCCATAAAAACTCCAATATATGTTTTTACACCTGCTCCCAAATTTCTTAAGCTAGAACGCCACGCTCTTTTAACTTCTCAATGGTCTAAACCTTATTTGTAGGTTTCATCACGCCGCCATGTACTCAGAGGCTACATGTTGTAAAGGGATAATCAGCTTTATGTCTGTTTTTTGCGATTAGTTCAAGCATATTTCGCCGAAAAAATTATGTGTACGGTGACAGTACTAATGTTGTTGCGGAAAAGTGAACAGCACCATTGCTAACTCACTGCTGATCGCCTGACTTCACGACCTTGATAACTAACTCTGGTCTGTTGAAGAAGCTCGTTTGGTCATCAGCGATATAACTCTTGTCTTGACGGTCTGCAAGCCACTTAACGGCTCGTACATCGCCCTCAAGAGCTTTCTTAATCATAGCTAGTACCATTGCCTGTGCGTAAGAGGTTGGTTGTCCTTTGGCTAGGTCGGTTAAGTTGGTAGTTAGCAATATCTCGTCCACTGCGTTTTGCTCTAATAGCTTACGAACTATGGTCGATACGTTCTTAGAACCCTGCTTACGCCCATTTGGGTTACCTGACTGACCTTTCTTCCATGATCTTAAATTGGGATAATTTTTGTTATTCATCTCTTCTTATTGTACTAAAAGCAGTATACCGCCGAAGAAACACTTGACAAAATATGCATAAGTGTTATATAATGTCATCACAACTTAAGGAGTTGACGTTATTATGGCTATTGCCCCTATGAGATACGAAGCAGATGTTGCAGCTACCGTAGAGCGGGCTATGGCTGACGCTGAACAGATTGCAGCACAAGACCCTTTTAATTACACTTGGGCTGAATTTCACATGCGGGCATTTGCTGGTATGTTCACTCCTTCTACTCACTCTGGTTTAACCCGTGAGCTTTATGATCGACTGCCGAGTGACGCTAGGGACGCTTCTCATGCAACAGCTACTTGATGTGAGGAATATTTGGGTGGCGTTGGACTTGCGGGTGAGGTACATCGCTCGATGGCTGTTCTGTTAAGGGATACGCCTACACAG
>JAGQMT010000010.1 GCA_020428565.1 Candidatus Saccharimonadota bacterium
CCTCGCTGGATGCCCGTCTGGAAAATTCAAACTTGTAAACATGTGGTAGTCATCATCTATTTCTGGAGCATCCTCGACCACAAAACCCATCTTGTAAAAAATCTCAGATATGCGCTCAATCTCCTGAGTAATGGGGTGCAAGCTACTTTGTGAGGCAGGCAAAAAACCTGGCAGAGATGCGTTGTCCGCCCAAGGTGCGGTAATATCAATAGGCCCCAATGCTTGAGCCGTATCTACCGACTCCTCTATAATCTGGGCCAATTCCTGCTTAAGACTGTTTAGCTCTTTACCAAAAATCGATCTCTCACTTGGATCGATAGTCTTAATCTGATCAAACAAGCCCTTGAGTCGAACATCCTTGAGAATCGACCTTTTGTCGGTGGCCGTCTCTAGGTCACGCTTCAGTTCTTGTGCAACTCGTGCAATATCTTTGTTTGTATAACTCATACTGACGTTTATTATAACACCTCCATGCTGTATGATAGAAGTATGGCAAATTTCTCATTCGACATAGTATCCGACTACGACAAAGCCGAGCTAAACAACGTCTACGATCAAACTCAGCGTGAACTACAAAATCGCTATGACTTCAAAGGCACACCAGCCGCCGTAGAGTGGCTTAATGATGACAAGTCTGGTTTCAAGATTATTGGTAACGGCGACTGGCAAATTGATGCAATTCTCGACATCGTCCGCAAAAAACTAGCCACACGCGGTCAATCACAAAAAATCTTGGATACCAGCAAAGAACTAGTGACTAGCAATCTCAAGACTAGTCAGGAAGTACCTTTCAAGAAAGGCCTCGACCAAGAAAAAGCCAAAAAGGTCACCGCCCTTATTCGCGATTCATACCCCAAGGTCAAAACTCAATTCCAAGGTCAAGAAGTCAGAGTTACGTCAACTAGCAAAGATGACTTACAGGCCGTCATGAGTCTACTGAGAGAGCAAGATTTTGACTTTCCACTCGACTTCACTAATTTTCGCTAAGCCCCAATGGTTAGGTACTTCACCTACCCCTCGGGATCTTCAAGAATAGCCCAACCCGCCCATACCTCGTTACCACTGCGATAAGTACTAGAGGCAATGACATTACTGTACCTTTGAATTCTGAAGTCTTCTACTACTACTCTAAATTCACCTACAGGTGCCGGAGTCTTGTCCATATTGGGCAATTCACCGACCACATATTCAAATAACTCTTGGTACGTGTGTCTTTTATCATAGTATTGATCATCTGTATCTTGACCCTGCAAAAGATAATCGAACTCTCCAACTGGTGTCACGCTGAAAGGAGCAAATATCAAACCCTGCACATCATCAAAGAACAGCTGAAAATCAGTTTCCTGCTTTGTATTTGGATCCTTTGTACGAAAAACTACGCTAGGGAACCTAACCGTTAGGTCAAACTTATCATCAGCAACCATACCAAGATAAGGTGATTTGATTCCCGGTCTCTGATTCATGTGAATTCGCGGATCATCAAAAAAGTCAACCAACTCGAGACTTCGCTGATACGTATCTGCATATTTCTCCAAAAACTCTCGGTTAACACCCCTATCTTGGTTTATAGTGTACAGTATCCTGTTGTATTCTTCTGTAAAGATCTTTCCATCACCAGCCTGATAAGTAGTATCTAGCAATTCTGCAATTGCAATGACATACTCAGGGATAATTATTCTCTGATCCCTTGCAAAATTACTAGCAACCATACTATTAGTCAAGCTACTCGGACGATAATGTATATCCTCTAGATAATTATTTAGTTCTTGAATATCGTATTCAAAATGGTCGGCGTAATTACTAGTGGGCGAAAGTACAAACTTATTGAATTTATCAAATCCTTCTTTGGTTGATTCGACCAAAGTACTATAGAGATAATCATATGATTCTTGATCAATGTCACAGCTGTCTTGTATTTTTTCGAACGCATCCTTAATAAATACTTCTAACAAAGCGTCCGTGGTGAACTCGTACTGTATTTCCGGCCTCTCGAGCGTAGAATATTCGTCTATACCAAGTCTTAATACCCTGCTAGAATCTGTGTCATTCGTTTCGTAGATATAACGACCCTCTGTACCTTGGATCCCAAAATCAAAGACTATCGTGTCGACAGGCAGATGTTGTAGAAATGATTTTGGCCAATAATTTATTATCTGAAAGAATCTCCATAGACTGCTGGATGCATCTTCAACGCCTTCTTGTGAGTACCACTCACCACGAACATCAAACTGTAGACCTAACTCTTCGCTGTGCTTATTTACTTCTACAAACAGTTCAGCTGGATTTTCAAAACTCCCACTCCTAAAATCCTTACCAAACCCATAAATTTCTTCATCTAATCCATTCCAATGATGTCGGTATTCTACTGTATAGGCGCTACTACCACCAGATTTCTGTTCCTGCTCTTGATTCAATATACCGTCGTCACACCATTCAGCAACCTCTGGTTCGACTGCTGTCGCGTCTTCATACTGATAGGCATCCGCCGCAGGCACAGATGGCTCTTCCGCAAAACTACCACACCCAGTCATCAGTACTGCCGTTGAAGCTATACCAGCCAATAATTCTTTAGTTCGCATTGTCTTATTCCTTTATAAATTAACTTTATAAAGACCACTTGAGTATGAATTAATATTCAAGTTGTCCGGTTACGCTACTAGCTCCATTATGTTCAAGCGTCCAAATACAAACATAATTTTATTGCTTACAACCAAATACAAAATTTGATTAGTCCAATACTATCATCATATTTTCTTAATGTCAATATATTTTTATAATATAGTAATTTAATACTGGTGGTGTTGCTACATCGTAAGCACTACATTACAATCCTGAAAATATAATCGGGTAAAGTATTGTATACTATTTATAATCATGAGCGATAATCACAATCATTCCAATAGCCCAATCCCTGACGACGCCCAGTCCAAAGACCTCGATGCCAAAGCCCTGACAACCACTATGCTAGCGATATTAGACCAAAATAATCAAGGTGATTATACTTCGCCTGCTAAATTATATCCGCACCAATGGCTTTGGGACAGCGCCTTTACCGCTATTGGATTACGACATATCGACCCCGAGCGAGCCGCCCGAGAAATCGCCAGCCTAGTACGTGGTCAATGGTCCAACGGCATGATACCAAACATGATATTTAACCCTAGTAATCAATATCGCTTAGACAGAGATTTCTGGAGTAGTTGGCTAAGTCCATTTGCCCCAGACCACTTAGCAACCAGCGGTATTACCCAGCCACCAATGCTAGCCGACGCCGTTGTCAAAGTTGGCGAAAAACTACCAAAATCTCATCGTACAGAATTCTACCGTTTCATGTTTGAGCCACTAGTTCAATACCATCAATGGCTATATTTAGAACGAGATCCGCACAATGAAGGTCTCACTCTGCAGATCCACCCTTGGGAAGTTGGCCTAGATAATACACCACCATGGGTTCATCAACTATACGATCATTCACGTCCATGGTGGATTGCTCTGATAGAAAAGCTAGGCCTACAAGGCTTCATCAACTTTATCCGACGTGATCGCAGCGTACCTCCTGGACAGCGAATATCTAGCCTAGAAGCTTTAATGCTATGGGACGTAGTCAAACGCCTGCGACGCAAAAACTATAACATCGAACGAATCATGCACCGTACTTTATTTGCCACCCAAGATATATCGTTCAATAGCATCATGGTTCGCAACAATACTCAGCTCCAAACCATTGCCAACATTATTCGCAAAAAACTACCATCCGAACTCCTAACCCAAATGAAACACTCTGAACAAGCGCTAGACAAACTATATGACGATATCAGCCAACAATATTATTCTAGAGATTTCATCACCCACAAACTCATCAAAGAACCAAGTATTGGCACATTTTTACCACTATACGCTGGTACGATTTCCAAAGAGCGAGCCTCAAAGCTAGTTAAACTTCTGAAGGATCATAAAAAATACTGGCTACATCATCCCGTACCAAGCGTGCCTTTAGATTCTAGCTTTTTTGATGCAGACAGATATTGGCAAGGCCCTTCGTGGGTAAATACCAACTGGCTGATTATCGACGGCCTAGAACGATACAATTACACCGAACTAGCCGATGAGCTACGCCAAAAAACCATCCAACTAGTCAACAACCAAGGCGCCTGGGAATATTTCGACCCACTCAATGGTCGAGGCTTGGGTGCAGAGAGCTTCTCCTGGACGGCCGCCTTGACGATAGACCTACTGAATCAGTAGTAACCAATGTGTTATTCGTCGGTATTTGGCTTGTCTAATAGATTGATGTCAATCACAGATTCGCTACCTGCTATCTTGACGACATCCTTGTCTATTCTGCCAAGCTCTTTGCTAGCGTTATTATAATGCCCGACCGTTGCACCAAGCGATACACCAATTTTCTTAAAATAACCATCGTAACCAATTAAATGCTTCTGTAACTGCTCGACATTTTTACGAATCAAATCAGTATCCTTTTGAATCTCTAAGCTACGAAGCCCTTGCACAATCACTTGCAACATTGCCGACAGCGTACTTGGCCCGACTATCGTCACCTTCTTGTCGATAGAAGCATACTGCATCAAATCACGACCGTTAACACCACCTGCACCGACTTTATTGGCGAGCAAATCATAATATATCGCCTCAGATGGAATAAACATCAGAGCCTGCTCCAAAGTGTTTTTCTTGGGCTGGATGTATTTGGACGTTTCGTCGATGCGTTTCTTGAGATCATCTTTGAACTGTTTTTCTAGAGCCTCCCTCTGCACACCCTTGGCATCCAATAATCTATTGTAATTCTCTAGGCTAAACTTACTATCTATAGGCAACAACTTACCATCTAGCTTAATAATTGCATCGACGATCAGCCCCTCGCCCAAACGGTACTGTAGCTCAAAACTACCCGGAGGTAATTGATTTTGGAGAATTTGCTCTAGATAAAACTCGCCCAAGACTCCCCGCTGTTTGGGATTTTGCAAAACATTTTGTAGACTCTTTAATTCATCAGCCACATCTACAACTCGTTTATTAGTATCACACAGCTTCGTGAGGCGTTCTGTCACGTCTTTGATAAGCTTGGCGCTTGCGTCCAATTGCCTACTCATACTCTCTTGATTCTTATCTAGTCTATCTGTTAGATGTCCCTGCAGGCCCTCACGCAAACTTTGCATCTGCTGTGATATATTATTGATGTCTTGTTTAAGCATCATGGTAGACTGATTATCACTGGGCGCACGACCACGCACCACAAGCACCAATAGCCCCACACAAATCAACCCCAAAATTATGACCAATATTATCATAAGCTTATTATAACACTGCGATCCAATTTCTACAGAATCCCAACCTATCAAACTAGCTCATTGGCAGTTTTAGCAACTTATAGTAATACCTAATAATCGTGGTCGTCAAATTCTTCGATTACTTGGCTACTATCGTGGGAGTGATCACGATTAGCATCAGTGTGAATATATTTATGCGCCATATTTATAGCTAGACCCACAACAATCACACCAGCCAACAACATCACCACCGGCCAATCAAATAGTTTATGTTTGGCAGTATTGGCGTGAATCTCTGGAATAATGTCGCTTGTAGCAATATATAGCAAGAACCCTGCACTGACACCAAGCACTACACCAAGAGGCAAGACATCGGTACTACCCAAAGCAAAGACCAGCACCGCCGACGCCGTCGCTGATAACGCATTCAGAAGATTCACAATCAACACCTTGCGCCTAGACATACCTCGACTCAACAGTAGCCCAAAGTCACCAATCTCTTGTGGTATCTCGTGAGCCGCAACCGCAATAGTGGTCACTAAGCCAGTTGCTGGACTCACCATGAAGGCTACTGCAATTGCTACGCCATCTAGGGCATTGTGTATGGTATCGCCAATAATAATCAGTGGCTTCTCGGCACCATGCTTTTCGTCCTCGTGACCATGGTGATGATGAAACCAATGCAACATTCGTTCGCCCATGAAGAAAATCAAAAAACCTATCAATACCGATAACAAAACGACATCCGCCGATGATATCTCAAGCCCATCCTTGAGTAAGTCCAAGAACACCGCCGACAATAATGCACCGGCCGCAAAAGGTGTTGCGTATCTTGCCAAGCCTTCAGCCGTTTTCTGACTATTCAATAAAATCACGCCACCAATCAGTGACATAACGCCACCAATCAAGGTTAAACCAATTAGCTGTAAATATTCTGTCATCTATGTCCTGTTTCTATGTAACTTATTTATCGTTTCATATATTATCCGACAGACTGTCAAAAAAAGAAAAAATGTATCAAAAATGCAATGTTTTTGCGATATTTTTGCAAATATGTCGCAATTCGTGCTATTATTGCAATATCATGCAGGACAAGCTCATCACAACACTCAAGAATAACGGCTATAGCCTAACCAAGACTCGACAAGCACTGTTCTCGGCTCTATTGTCTGGCAAACCGAGAACCATGCGTGAACTAACTCTCGACCTAGCCAGCGTCATGGATAGAGCCAGTATCTATCGTACTGTAGCGTTGTTTGAAGAGCTAGGCATAGTAGTCAGAGTACAACAAGGATGGAAATACAAAGTTGAACTTAGTGATAAATTTTCGCCTCATCATCACCACCTCAATTGCACCCAATGTGGCAAGATTCTTAGTTTTAACGAACCTGCTGGTTTCGAAAAGATTATAAACAACCTTGCGGAGGCGCATTTATTCCATCTATCTGGTCACACCCTCGAATTACAAGGCCTCTGTCACAACTGCCAAACCAAACCGACGGCCTAGTTCTCTGGCTTTATGTAAGCAAAATCTGCTTGTAAAGCTTGAGCCTGCTTTTGATCAGCCGCGTTAATCAACTTGACAGCCTCTAGTAAAGATTCTGCCCTGATATCAATTTGTTCGCTATACAGATTAAGATCCCGAATTGCCGACAAATACTCGGCACGAGCCATCAATACACTAGTCAGCAAGCTCGCGGAGTCGATGTGGTCTGTTGGCTGATTACAAGTAACGCCAGCTTCGGCCAAGGCTATACCAATGGACGACCGTAAGGCATTGATGCTATCCATGACTCTATCGTCACGATCTTTGATATAAATATCAACCAACTCTCGGAACTCATTGACTTCAGCACCTACAGCAGTCTGCCTAGCCTGAGCCAACTGATCATTAGCACTCACGAACTGTTTGAACCCATCCACATACAAATAAAATTGTTGCTTATACTCCATCGTCAAATAAAAATTCGTCCTAGAAGTATCCATCTCGGCGTATAAATTATCCAACTCCTGATCTTGCAAACGTCGCCTTTCGTAGGTGTTTACACCTCGATTATAGAGTTTATAGTTATACAGTTCTACGCTACGGTCTACGTCCTGAACCAAAGTCAGTCCACCCAAATCCGCACATGATTCTAGGCTAGCCAAAGCATCAAAGCCCTTGTTAGCTATAGATTCAAGCTCCTCAGTCGGTGCATCGTGCAGGTGTTTTTCTTCGTTGTACATAATATTGAGACTGACACGCTCTGCTGATTGTTCTTGATCGGATATCAGTAATACATCCGATATTTTGCCCTCCAAAGTGCTTACACTGGATCTTGTAGCATCAAATGATAAGTTGTCTCGTCTAATCACATAATTAGTCCAGACTAATACTGCCAGCAAGGCCAATGTCACAAAATATAAGGTATACTCCTTTGCACTATAAGTAATCCCTCGGACCTGTCTATTCTTTCGTCTACTCAACGACCCACTCCCTGACTCCTAATTTGCTTATGTATATTTTAGCAAATTTTTTGTAATCCTTGATAGACTTTTATAAATTTATTGCCAATTATGCTCAATTTCGTGGATTCTATCGTGATTTAAGCCAAAATAATGGGCGATTTCGTGCCATAAAGTATGTTTGATACTGGCTCGCAAACTTACCATATCATGACTAGCCCCTATTAGCGGATACTTGAACAAGGTAATCCTGTCTGGCAAAACCAAATTATAACCGATGCCACGAGCTGGCAAAGGTACGCCTTCGTATAATCCCAGCAACGTCTGATTACAGCGCAGACTAAGCTTAGTGCGCTGTTCATCACTAGGGTAATCGGCATAAGTAATCAATACGTTTTCTAATTTTGAAGTATATTTCGACGGTAGTTCATCTAGCGAACTGGCGATTAGGTCATTGAATAGCTCATCCGAGACTTCGTGCATATCCCTGATAGTATACCACTATCAGGTCCACCTATACATCTACCTCTTGGAGTT
>JAGQMT010000110.1 GCA_020428565.1 Candidatus Saccharimonadota bacterium
GCTACTGAAAGACTTATACGTAGAACTAAAGATGTTGGAGCAGACCAAGCTATGTGATCGCTTAGAACGATTTATTACCGGGTCACTGGCCAATGTGTTTAATAAACCAAGTAACGTTAGTCTTGAAAATCGCCTGGTGGTTTTTGACATTAAGGATATGCCGGAGAGCTTACGTCAGCTGATGATGCTGATAGTTAGTAACTTCGTACAAAACGAAGTTAAAACTAATCCTCAGAAACGTTTGCTAGTTATTGATGAGGGTTGGTTGCTACTGGAACATGAGGAATCGGCGCGTTTTATTTCAGGACTAGTGCGTCGAGCTCGAAAGTACTATTTAGGAGTCTCAATAATTTCACAGCAAGCTAATGATTTTCTTAAGAATGATTATGGGCGGGCAATTGCCTCGCAAAGTGCTCTGAGAATACTGATGCGCCAAGATACGACGACAATAAAAAATGTAGTGAGCGAATTTAAACTCAGTGAATATGAAAATAATTTTCTTCTAACTTCTGATAAGGGCGAGGCCCTACTTATTGCTGATAAAAACCACGTGGCAATAAAGGTGGTGGCCTCCAAAGATGAGCATCCGCTAATAACTACTAATCCAACAGAGATATACGACCTATGATTTATTCGTTTCCGTCAAACCTTACATCTCTTAGTGTATCTTTTGTCGAGTCTGGTAACTGCTGCCATTCTTCTATTGTCATTTTGCCATCGCTACCGCTCACTGAACTTTCGAAGTACTTCAAAGGAACGAAGTCTCCTTCGCCATCTGTTTCCCTCTGGTGTCTCATCCAGGCATCAAAGTATTCTCCAAAATGTTGGCCTAACGGAGAATCCTGGTATGATGCTAGGTCGTGCATAAAACCTGCTGCCGATTCTAAAGCCTCTTCTTTTTCTCCTGGTTCCATATCACGAATTTTTCGACGAGCTTCTGCATCCTCTTCCGAGATCAGCCCACGCCTCAATAAATCATCTATAGGATCTCCTGTACTCTCATCATTGTCTGCTGGGTTAAGAAGGTCGCTAATACCATCCTCAACGAAGGCATCTTTAATCGGATCAAATTCGGGTTCGTTGCCCTCTGGGCTTTGGTACTCTCCGGTCATAATAACCATATTATATCATTATTACATCAAACAGTCCAACGTTTTCTGGAGTGAACAATCATGACCCTCTTGCTCTGGCTATACGGAAACACTAAGATGGAACTAAAGATCGTTTTATCTACTTTAGCTGTTCTTATTTTTTTGCCAGCTGCTGCAGTTGTAGTGGTGGCCGCTTCTGGTGTTAGTCTCGTGGCTGACGCCTTAGCGTTTGTAAATCCAACCACTAAGATGGTTGATCTGTTTGACCCAAACGGCAACAAAGTAGCATCAATCGAACTATCTACCACTTGGCCCACAACCGGGTATGTATCAGATGAATTTGGTACACATGAATCATGGCGTAAAGCTTTGGGATTAGGTGTGCATAGCGGGATAGATATATCCAATAGCTTTGATACACCTATAACAACCTTCATGGACGGTGTGGTTATTAATAATGATTCCGTAGATGACTCACCCTGCGGTAAGAGTGTCACAATTCAGCATGTTCATAATATTACGTCGCTGTATTGTCACTTAAACAATCCGGCGATGCTGCCTATTGGGTCAAAAGTTACTCCTGGTGATGTTATTGGCTATATGGGTAGTACCGGTACTTCAACCGGTTCACATTTGCATTTTACAACCAAAGTGTACGGTATTTTAGTTAATCCAAGAATATTCATGGTTGGGGAGCCACCTGCCCAATGATCATGTGGCTTTATATCCTAATAGCGTTATCACTTACCGCTACTTTATTACTACTACTGAGATGGTTATTTGCTCGCTTATTTGAGTATAGAGCGGAACTTGTAACTTTTTTGGTAATTCCTCCAGCATTTAATGATAAGGCTTTGATTGCTAATGAAGCTCTGCTATCTTCACTGCATAGCCTTGGTAATAACCGCATTATCACAGAGCGTATATTGGGCCGTAAGAATCGATTCTGTTTAGAGATTGTGTCCACTAAAGATAAAGGAATACGTTTCTACGTATCGTGCTTGAAACACCAAGAACAATCACTAAGAAAGTTAGTTGAGGCACATTTGCCACATGCCAAAGTTAAAAGGGACACTGCTACTCTTAATGACAGCAGTAAGGTGGTGCTAGTTAAACAAAGTAATCACTACGCCTTTCCCATAAAGAATATAACAAGCCTAGATGACCATGATCCACTCGGTTATGTTACAAGTGCTATGGCAAATATTGCAGATAATGAAGCGCTTCGTTTTCAGTTAGTGTGTACTCCCGTACACCTACGCTCAGCCGATAAGATACGTGAGAAGATACTTCATAATGAATCGTTTATGCCTGGAGATATTACGGCTAAAAAGAG
>JAGQMT010000111.1 GCA_020428565.1 Candidatus Saccharimonadota bacterium
TCAAAGAATGACAATCCCATACAACTAGCCGATATGATTGCTGGTTCTATTCTTCGCACGACCCAGCCTAGCAAAACGGATAGTGGATTTAGCCATATAACAGATATAAAATTGCTATTTGCTCGGAGGCACAATACTACCTCACGATAGATTAGATCTTCTTCGACCACATCGGTTGTTTTTAGTGTAGTTTCCAGATGAGAATTGATGAGTTCAGCAAATTCTTCACGAGTTACCAAGGCTTTGTTTAGTTGAGTCTCTTCGTCTTCTAGATTCTTCGTAGCTTTCTCGATAGGGGTTATCTGAGCTCGGTTAAATTCAGGTTAAATAAAAATGAAAAACAGTTACTAAAGAGACGGCTGTATGTCGTCTCTTTTTTGAACAATAATTAGAAATTAGAAAAATATCGATATTGCATAAATAAAGGTTTTGGGGTTTTGCTGAAGTTGATCGAAACCTAGTATTTGTTGCTAGTTAGATGATACTCCCAGCGGCCTTCATGTTGTGCTTGGTTTTTTGTACCTACGAATGATTGTGCTGGATCCACGACAATAACTTCGTATTTATCATTGCTGCTCGTTTTGTAGACGGCCCAAGCATGAGTACCGCCTAAATCTTCTACAGTGTTACGCTCTACGCCAACTTCACCTAGTATATGGCCATCCCTGACAAGGTTTTCGAGAATATAGGCTGCCATCAGCGCCTGATGACGGCATACACCCGCTCCTCTTTCAAGATAGGTGCTTAGGCCTACTAACTTGTCGCCATGATATTGATGACTAATCTCTTCGGTTTTACTACTGTCATAGGGCATGGCATTTTGCACATGATCCATGACTTTCAAGAGGATGGCGCGTAGGGGTAGAGTTGCATTTTGTTCAAAGGATTGTCGTAAATCCGATTCGATGCCTTTGTAGACTTTTTGCATAGCAACTGACTTGCCATCAACGACTATTGCTTCACGGGCAGAGCCGCCCATGTAAACACCGCCCTCTACTGATTTAGAGTCTCGGCCTAGAATGGGGTGGTTGAGGTAATAACCGTAAGGTGCGGTATCATCTTTTTCGCCAAAGTTAGGGTGCCACTGCATCCTGTCTTCTACATGACTGGTGCGGCTACTATCAACAATATATCGCATATCCTCATATTGTGGTTCTTGCCTGGTTGTCGTACGGGTCGTAACAGTGGTGATATTTGTTGGGCGTAGATTTTTAATAAATAGCCCATCATTATTGTATGCAATCTCGAAATGGTCTCGAGAAACTGCACTCGGATAACTAAATCTATCAGCGTAATGTCCTCGACCAATTATAACTGGCTTATCTTTTGCTATGCCTTTAAATCCCACCCTTTGTTGCACAGAGAAAGTTCCATCGATTATTAAAAAGTCTCTGTTACTACCAGTACCACGAGTATCAATAATCATAAAATCCTTACTGCCGGCATTCACGGTGGCAACAAGAGTGCCTCGGAGTCCTATCTCTTTACGTACCTCGTGACTATCGGCCAAAGGGGCCATAAGATCAATTTGAATCTGTTCATCGGGGTTGAGTACTCTCTCTTCGGGTGGCAAAATTCCTCCACGATCAAAGGGAGTTATTATTTCATGTTTGGGTAGGTCTGACATAATTTAATAATGACACAGTATAAGTATCTTGTCAATTATCTGAGCGATGTGTCCATATGCTCCGGTTGCATAGGCTTAGGATGCGTATATAATATAAGCATATGTTTAATGCCTTTTTAGCGACATCTTTTATTGGCTTGGTTCTTTTTGGTTCAGAATTTGCTTGGAAGAGAATTAGTGTTAGTGATGAGTTTGCGCGTAAGTTTGTACATATAATTTGTGGTACCTTTATAGCATTTTTGCCATTTTGGGTTAGTTATAATTGGGTGATTATTTTGGCAATTGGGTTTATAGTGGTCAATATTTTCAATCGATATCTGCATTTTTTTCATGCCATCAATGCCGTCCGTCGCAAGAGCTGGGGTGATGTTCTGTTTGGAGTTGGTGTACTGATAGCGGCATTGTTTAGACCGGATACTTGGCTATTTGCCATGGCAATTATGCAGGTTAGCCTAGCGGATGGATTGGCTGGTTTAATTGGTGTTACATATGGCCAGAAGAAGGGTCGTTACTACTTGTTATCTCAGCCAAAGAGCGTTATCGGGAGTTTGACATTTCTGGCTACATCTATAGGAGTTATGATTGTAGGTATCGGGTTTAGCACTTATTTTGTAGATAGTATTCAGATGTTGCCGGTGATTGTAATGTTGCCACTTGTCTTGACCTGTATTGAAAATATTTCGGTATTTGGGATGGACAATATCACTCTACCACTAGCTACTTTATTTATTTTGAATCTTTTCTAGGGTTTACTATCTAACGTTTAGTCGGTGAGGGGGATG
>JAGQMT010000112.1 GCA_020428565.1 Candidatus Saccharimonadota bacterium
GGCCTTCTTTTCTTGATGAGTGGCTTACCAAAAGGTCTGCTGGTGGACCCATGGGCAATGCTCCGGGCTCTAGCGCCAATATCTCTGCCACTACAAAAAATAGTCCGCCGGTGTCTAATCAGACCAATGGCTCACTACCATCTACCGAACCTTTGGGGGGCGATAGGGGCTTAGTACAGCGTCCTAGTGCTGGTGCTATGGGTACCGCAGTTGAATCGCCCGTAGAAAGATCGTCTTTGGTCAATCCAAGTTCTGGTATCATCGGAGACGGCGGTACTTCTGGAGTTACTGGTGGGGATGTCAGTACTAGTAAATTAGACACCCATCCAGTTAAGTCAGCTGATTCTACCGAGATTGTCAAAGAATCTGAGTTTAGAGACTTTAATCATCAGGATACGATTATTATTGATGACGATGGTAATATGCGTCATATCTCGGAATCTAAAGATACGTCAAAATAGGATGATATTAGCCAAGATGACTTACGTTAGTCGTGTTATTTAAGGTGCTGTATATTCGATAGTGAAGTGTATATTTTGGCCATGCAAGCACACACAAGACCTCTAATGTATAAAATGTGGGCCTTATGAAGTCTAGGTGCTGTATTAGTAGACAGGTTGCGTTGGTGAGATCTAGGCTTTGTTTTATTTGCGGTTTCTTCTGAAAGCGTAAATGATTAATTCTATAATTAGACCTAGGAAAAAACCACCTACAAAGAAGATGAAGAAGAGCAGAAAGTTGTATCTACTGTATCCATAATATTTGGACATCCATAGAAAAAGAGCGCTACCAAGAAATGACAATATACCGCCAGCTAGGATTCCGGATGGTCTTGCAACGGTCTTGTCAGCTACTTCACTGATTTTTTCTACCGCTGGTTGGTGAACTATTTTACTAAAGCTTCTGGATGCAGGGTTGAGTTTTGACTGCGTTCTTTTGATTGTCCTGCGATAAGACATGGATTTTAGTTCTTTATTGACGAGTATGGGCTGTTCGTCTTCGGTTTTTTCGGACTCTAGCTTACTTTGGTGGGCGTCCTTTTGTTCTGCGTGTTTGTCTATGCTTGAACGAATTTTTTCGATATTGTCATCATGCTCGTGCTTTGCATTACGAGCCTCTTTCTCGATTTTATTCTTGAGCTTCTCTTGACGCTCTGAGGTAGTCTTGAGTGATTCATACTTTTCGCTACGCTCGCGACTTGACTCATGATTTTTGTTCAGTTTTTCACTCATGACTATACGCCTCCTGTTTGAGCAAAGTCTGCTCTTATGATTTCTAATTCTTGGTTAAGTAGGCGACTTCTTGCAAAGAAGTAAGCAACTACGGTGGTTAATGTGAAGCCTATGACGATGCTGGTGCCAGGACCAGTGCTAGGTAGAGTGGTGATGACTGTTTCGGTTGTTTTGCTTATACTTGGAGGAAGCTTGATATTAATGGTGACTCCATGGAAAGTATTAGTCATGACTAAGTCGTATGATGTTGGATCAGAGGCTGATACGGGTGTTTGGGGGATGATGTCCTTGACCTTGACTGTAAATGTTTTGGTGACAGTCTGACCCGATTCAATGTCTACTGGAGCCCATTGAAGGGTCTTGGAGGCTTCATTTATACTGGCATCTAATACTTCATTGATGTCTGCATACTCTAATACATCAACTAAGATTTCCTCGAACACAAAATTCGTCATAGTTACTTTACTACTATTGGTAACCGATAAGGTATAGCGTATTTCGTCGCTAGCTTTGGCAGTTGTGTTATTGGCGTCGGTAATAGACTGGGTAATATTAGAAGCAGTTTTTGCAATGATTAAGCAACTTTGGACATCATCGTCCGAGGTTGATTCTTCGCAAGGTGAACACTCTGAAGAGCTAGATTGGAATCCAGGTATATTGGGACATGCATCCACTTCCTCTACTGGAGTGGGTGGTGTTTTGACTTGGATAGGGCTTGTGCATGAACTGCCGAACCATGTCGTGCCTTTTAGCATTTGCCAGCTAAATTGGTAGGTGCCAGGGCTAGATGGTGCTGTGAATGATTGGTTTATCTCTTTTGACGTGCCAGAAGTGATGGTGTTACCGATTCTGACGCGATTTGTGCCCCAGTTCATGTTGTCGGCGGGGTCTTGGGAACCAATTATGTAGCCATCATTGGGATCCCAGTTTGTATCACCTGTATTTTTTAGTTTAATTGTTGCGTCGAATCTTTGTCCCGCTTCAACTAGATTGGGCGCAGTGGTCACTTCACAGGCGCTATTGTCGACTGGAGCTGGTGTTGTTTCT
>JAGQMT010000113.1 GCA_020428565.1 Candidatus Saccharimonadota bacterium
ATCATGTCGTTCTTAAGGATGTCACTCTGTCGGTTAATGCCGGTGAGGTTATTGCTCTGATTGGTGCTAATGGAGTAGGCAAAACCACACTGCTAAAGCTCTTATTGGGCGAAATAAGCCCCGATGAGGGACATATTACCAATCATAAAGAGATTGTTGGGTATGTACCTCAGGAGCTGACTAATATTGAGAATGCGATTCAAGCTAGCTTTGGTTCAGTAGAATCATGGCGTATTGACTATGCCCTAAATCTGGTCGGACTGGATGTATCTAGTGATACATTACTGAAAAACTTAAGTGGCGGGCAGAAAACCCGTGTCGCCATTGCACAAGTATTAGCTCAAGATCCGGAACCTACTCTTCTTTTACTCGATGAACCTACCAATAACTTAGACTCCGAGGGGTTGGTGTGGCTTGAGAGCTTTGTGACTAGATTTAAGGGTGCAGTGCTCTTCGTGAGTCATGATCGTCAGTTCATTAATGCTGTAGCCACAAAGGTTATTGAGCTCAAGGATGGTACTACCAAACAATATGGTGGAAACTACGACTTCTACAAAGAGCAAAAAGAAATTGAACACCAGGCAGCTCTTGAGAAGTATCAGAAGAGTCAGGATGAAAAGAGACGGCTCAAGAAAGCAATGATTGCTCAACAAGAAAACTCAAAGCATGTACACGAGCATTTCAAGCGGAAAGATAACGATAAGTATGCCAGGGATTTCTTTAAAAATCGTGTCTCAGTAAAACTTGGGCAACAAGCTAAGAATCTGGAAACCCGCCTCGAAAAACTTGATAACGTCGAACGTCCGCAATTTGATAAGAACTATGGCTTTAGTCTCGAAGGGATCACGCATAGCAGTAAGTTACTGGTCGAAGTTCGTGATATTGATAAAGCTTATGGAAAGAGTAGTATCTTATCAGGCGTTAACTTCGAAATTAGAGGTAACACACATACTCACATCAAAGGACTTAATGGCTCGGGCAAATCTACATTACTTCGTCTAATCGCTGGCCAGGTAAAGCCCGATGCGGGAGATATTGTATATGGAAGTGACGTAAAGATCGGCTATTTCTCACAAGATACAGATGGCATTGACTACGACTTGACCGCTCTAGATAACCTGGCAAATTTGTCTTCTCAAGAAGATATCTACCGTCAGGCAAGGAGCCTCGGCCTGAACGCCGAGAGCCTACAAAAAATGCCCAGGGAGTTGTCTCGCGGGCAACAATCTAAACTAGCCTTCACAAAACTACTGCTCGCTAACCATGATTTGCTCATACTGGACGAACCAACCAATCACTTGGACATTCCTACGAAAGAACAACTCGAGAAAGCGCTGCAAAGCTATCAGGGAGCGATTCTTGTCGCTTCGCACGATGTATACTTTTTGCAACAGCTAAAAATTAACACGACGCTATTAATCAAAAATGGAAAGGTTACAAAATCGTGAAGCACTATATTGTTACATTAGATGAAGCGAAGAGCTTTCTACTAGAGCATTTTCAAGGCAAAGCAGAAAGTGTCGAGGCATTAAATGGTGGTGATTGGTCAGCTGCCTATGCCTACGAACTCGGTGGTAAAGAGTACGTTATTCGATTCGCTGCCACTGACGAAGATTTCAAGAAAGATAAAAGAGCGGGTGCTTATGCCACGCCCGACCTACACATACCAAAAGTAATCGAGATTGGTGCAGCGCTCCGCGGCTACTTTGCAATCTCAGAACGTTACCATGGAATTTTTCTTGACGACTTAAATGCAGACCAAATGCGTGAGACTCTGCCCAGCTTGCTTGCCACCTTAGATGAAATACGACGGATTGATCTATCTGATACCCAGGGCTACGGCTGGTGGGAGTCCAAAGGAACGGCAGAATATAGCACCTGGCAAGAATACCTCTGCAGCAAGCTTGATGATAAACCTGGCGACAGAACCTACGGGTGGCGTACGAAACTAGAATCTTCACCAACCGGCGCAGCGGCATTTGACAAAACGCTCGTGGTCTTCAAAGAGCTAATACGTGATTTACCGAATGATCGGCATATGCTTCATACTGATTTTTTGTATCATAATGTACTTGTTCAGGACAATAAAATCTCTGTTGTTATAGATTGGGGAAATGCGATGTATGGTGATTTTCTGTATGATATTGCACAGCTGATCTATTGGTGGCCGTGGTTTCCAGCATGGAAAGACATAGACATAAAGCAAGTAATTCTGGATCACTTTGCACAGATAGATCTGACTATCCCTGACCTTGAGAAAAGATTG
>JAGQMT010000114.1 GCA_020428565.1 Candidatus Saccharimonadota bacterium
ATTTACAGATAGTACATACTAGCTTTTGTTTGCCTTGTATTTATACAGATATAACCCACCTACCTGATTATCAATTCGCCTATTTGGTACCTTGAATGCGAAGCTAACTAGCTTTGTGGGCGCTAAATCTTGAGCAATCTTTTTGTCCAATTTATTCATATATCTATCAAGTAAAAACACATATACGCCGTCGACTTTGGGCAACTCAACTGTCCAAAAATTAGCCAACCTAATGTCTACCAGCTTGCGATATCGCCAACACACCAGTCGACTCACAATCACGAGTATTGGATTTAGCTCATAACCAATACATCTGATGCCCATACTGGCTGCTCGCCTCATCAGCCGACCATCACCACTACCTAGTTCTAGCAAAATCTGACCCGGTTTCAAGCCCAAAAGGTCCAATGCCTCGTCTTGCTGAGTGCGCATAGTTGGCAAATAAGGCGCGCCAAACAGCACAACCACCCCAAACATCAAGATTATCAAACAACCAATCAAATAAATCATCTACGAATCTTTATCCAAGGATTCCTTAATATCATGAATATTATTCTCTATCTTTGCAATCCGTGTCTTGAGTTCTTTGGCAATCTCCAGCCCTTGCTGATATTTCTGCTCAACCTCATCGAGATTAACTTCGCCAGTCTGAAACCAAGCTATTATTTCATCTAGTTCCGCCTGCAAATCCACTACGCTTTTGTCCGTCAAATTACTCGACTTCATCACCTATTCCTCTCTAATTACCTTGATTTTATCATCAAAAAACTCCACCGTCAGGCTGTCTCCCACCGCCACCTGCTTAGCACTACTGACAATGCCGCTTGCTCCACGCACCATCGCATAACCTCGACTCAGCACACCCCTAGGACTGTAGCTCTCTAATAATCGCCTGTTATCATCTACGTTTCGCATCGCATCACCAAGCACCATATTGGCCACCTGCCGAAGTGTCGATGTATAATCGTCTACATCGTCGCTATATGATATCAAGGTTGTCGAGGTCAAACTATCCAACAACGACAAAGAACGATTCAATACTTCATTCAAATCATCACGACTAGGCACTAGCAATTCAGCCGAGTTACTTGGCGTACTGGCCCGCTTGTCGGCGACTAACTCTGCTAATGATACATCTGTTTCGTGACCAATCGCCACCAACGTAGGCACCCTACTACCAGCCACTGCCCGAACAAGTCGCTCATCACTAAATGCCTGCAAATCATCAGCGCTGCCACCGCCACGAACCATTACAATCACCTCCACGCCAGAGCCACTGCCATTGATACTATCCAAGGCATCAATAATCTGACCAACCGCCACATCGCCCTGGACTTGAGTTTGATGTAGTTCTATATCTATACCCCCAAACCTGTTACCCAAAACTTTAATAAAGTCCCTGTAACCCGCCGATTCCCTAGAAGTAATCAACGCAATACGCCGAGGTGGATACGGCAAACTACGTTTGCGCACAGTGTCAAACAAACCCTCGGCTTCTAGTTTGGCGCGCAACAAATCCTTTGCCTTTTTGATAGAACCCTCTCCGCCAAATTCAACACTCATAATATTCAGACTCATACCAAATTGATTGTGCAATCTAGGTGTTGCTGTCAAACGAACAATCATACCATCCGCTAATGGCCCCGGCATACGAAACGCCATGCCAAAACACCGCACCTTGGCTTCATCATCGGCAATATCAAAATACACCCACTTAGAGTTACTCAAACGATAATTTTTGACCTCACCCTCTACGCAAACAACCGGCATGGTCATCTCCAGGGTGTCGTTTACAATCTCCACGAACTCAGTAGGACTTAGTTTGGGCAACATGAGCTAATCCTTTTTTGTTCTTTTGCGTTCAGAACCCTTGGACAAAGCCCGACTATACAAATAGTAGCCAATTGGCAAACCCAGCAACATCGACAAAACCCTAAATACAATCGTTGCCGATAATGCCAACGCCTTGCCCACTCCAGCACCCGTCATCACAGCCGTCATCATACCTTCATAAATACCAACTCCACCAGGTAGGATTGCCACTAGTCCTGCAAAATTCGCAACTGCATAAGCCAATATCAAAGCCCCCGGATTTATCCACTCACCAAAGGCGATATACACCAAATATATACTCATAATCTCTGTAATATTGACCAACAACGCCCAAACGAACAGCTTCTTGACCAACGACATATTCTTGCGCACCTTGATGTAATCTTTGTGCAAATCCTCCAGCACGTCC
>JAGQMT010000115.1 GCA_020428565.1 Candidatus Saccharimonadota bacterium
TCTTAGCGGCAATCCGCCTGAATCTATCTCGCTTTGCTTCGGGTGTATATAGCGCTTTACGTGCTTCATTATCATCCATAATCATCATTCTATCATAAATACTACTTAATTACCACCGAAGTTAAAATTATTAAAATCTATAGAGTAGTAGCTATATAGATGTAGTAATGGCTTGACGAGTCTATACTCTGAATGTTACCCTACTAGTAGAGCTGAGAGCTCAGTTGCGGCGGAGGGTTCGCCTGAGGCACAACAAACATTTCTTTACATCTAGAATAAGAAAAGACGCCAGCAGGAACTGGCGTCGAGCGTACTTTAGTTATGCAACCTTGTACGCTCCTTATTCTAACAAACAATAACAACGAATCCTAGTTTGCTAGGGGTATATAAGGAGAGAATAATGAGTTGGAGACTAATAGTCGACCCAAAAGGGCCACTATCCCCACCAAAACCACCGCGTCCTCCAAGGGCGCCAAAACCACCGCGAGTTCCGCGACCACCACAAGCACCAAAACCACCTAAACCACCGGCACCTCCGGGCTATAAATACGTCTGGAGAAACAAGTAGTGGATGCAAAGCACAAGCACCTCGAGTTGATCCAAGGCATAATAGCAAGAATGGGTGGTAATCTATTCTATTTACGTGGTTGGTCGATAACTCTTGTTGCAGGCCTATTAGCTTTACTATCACAAAAGGATAGCCTGAAACTTTTTCCATTCTTGATGTTAAGTGCTGTCATCATAATTTTTTGGATTTATGATGGATACTTTTTATCTTTAGAGCGGAAGTACAGAAGGCTTTACGATAAGGTCAGAGAGTTGCCAGAAAACAAAATTGATTTTTCCATGGAAGTGGAAGAATTTTCAAAGTATAAAGATTGCTCGCTTTTTTACTGCGTACTTTCTAAAACACTAGCGCCGTTCTATATATTCTTACTAGGCGCAACAATCTATCTAATTTTAATAAGGAGTTAATCATGGCAAGGAAAATATTTTTCAGCTTTCATTATGGCCGAGATGCTTGGCGCGTCGGGCAAGTGCGTAATAGTAACGTAATTGGTAAGTTCGAAAAAACACCGTTTTACGATAAAGCCGACTGGGAGGCTATCAAGCTTCAAGGTGATGATGCGGTAAAAAACTGGATCAATAACCAGCTAAAAGGAACCTCAGTAACAGTTGTACTGATAGGTAAAGAAACTGCAAGTAGGCGCTGGGTTAAGTATGAGATACAGCGTAGCATTGAAGATGGTAAGGGTCTTATCGGTGTGCATATTAGTGGTATTAAGGACCAAAACCGGGACACTGATAACCTAGGTCCGAATCCCCTACCTTTTGGATATAAGGTGTACAAATGGAACGCTGATAAGGGTGCAGTGAACTTAGCTAAGTGGGTTGAGAAAGCTGCTGAGGACGCCGGAAGATAGAAATTCGTACTGTAATGGAGGGCTATAAACGAGGTCTTTGTTTACTCGCGGCAATTAAACTATGCAGCAAAAATTTGAAGATTTAGATAAGAATAAATGTTAACCCACTAACAGCGTTTCACCGCTATTGGGTTCGTTGGTTTCTTTGCCGGAGATACGGCAGTAGAAGTTGTAGGCAGGTAGGTTGCTAATTTCACCCTTTTCAATATAAGGCTCAAATCTTGGTAGGATTAGCTCTTCATCGCGTGGGCTACCTGTTCTAAATGCTACGATTGTTCCAACATTAGCTAGAATGACTTCAACCATCTTTTGATCGTCTTGTTGCTGAGTGCTTTGCTCTGCCATCGTAAGGTACAGCTTATACTTACGCGCTTCGCTGAGCATCTGCGTGAATGACATGGTTGCGAAGTTTTGGAACTCATCTACATACAAGTAGAATGGCCGGCGATCTTTTTGTTTAGTTTCCGAACGTCTTAGTGAAGCAAGCTGTAGTTTTGCCAGGATAGTCGTGCCAAATAATGATGATGTATCTTCGCCCAAACGACCTTTTGAGAAGTTACAGATTAAGATTTTACCGTCTAACACTTCGCTAAAGTCAATGTCTGATTTTTCTTTTTCCAGCATTGTCCGAGCACTTGCCGAGAACAAGAATCGACCAATCTTAGCAGTTATACCAGCGGACATTTTAACCTTCTGCATACCTCCAGCTTTACCAAACTCATTTTTCCAGAAAGCTTTGAGATCTTCATCCTCTAGGTCTTTTATGATTTTCTTGGCGTATTTCCCGTCATTAAGAAGCCTGAATATT
>JAGQMT010000116.1 GCA_020428565.1 Candidatus Saccharimonadota bacterium
ATATCCTGCAAACTCTGCATGAGTAATAGTATTGGGTATTTTGCATTTTGTATCAAGTTTTTTGTATCAAATATTTTGCAACAAATCCCTCAAAATCAGACCATCAACCAAACCTCTATAACAAGGGATAAGCTTAAAGATGTATAACCTCAGAGCACTAGGCTTAGAGGCTAAGGCCGGTAGATGCTCTAGTCTCGGATATAAACTTATTGTATTCAGGTATCTGATCTTTGTATAGTCCCTGAATAACAGATAGGGAACCAGCAAAGTCACCTTTGACATCACAATTTGACGTCCAGCGACGAAAATCCTCATCAAACTGATTTGACTCAAAGACATATCGCCTACCAGCAGGACAAACGCCTTCTTCGCTAGCATATTTGGTACTCTTTTTGCCTTCGTAGCCTGCGTTTTCTAGGGCACTCACGAAATCGCTAAAAGCTTCTTGATTATTAGTAAAAGACTGCGTTGCTACGACGTTCCCTTCGTAACCTTTGAGTATTTTAATTACTCTGGTATGACGATTGACAGTTATCTGAATATTATAATGGTCCTCATCAGCAACAATTGGTCCACGTTCTGTAAAAGTGAACACTGCTTCGGAATTAGCAGACTCGCTCAATTTAGCCCTAGTGGAAACGGTCGATGAATTATCACTTCCGCCCTTGGCAACTATGATAACTATTACCAAAATCAAGAAGATAAAACTGATGAATGCAAGAATTGTTTTGCCCACAATAGGACTCCTTTCAGTAATAACTACATTATATCACAAAAACATCAAAAAATAAAGAGCAATTCTAAAAACCTACGCTAAAACAAAGACCCGATTCAACAAATGTGCCAATATACATCTCAAGCGACTGTAAATTTGTATCAAAGCACCTAATCATAGATAATATAAGAGATGCAATTTGTAGATGTTATACGTCAATCCGTCCGCAAACCAATAAGCCGGCTAGCAAAAAGTCTCGACTCTCTGAGCAAGGGTAAAATATCTCCCGACAGCATAACCATCGCAGGATTCTTGGCGCACATACCTATTGCTTTACTGATTGCCTATGGTTATCTGTTCGCAGGAGCGCTTTTATTGATTGTATTTGGGCTTTTTGATACCTTGGATGGCGAACTCGCTAGACTGCAAAAGCGTGCCAGTCCAGCTGGAATGCTACTTGATGCCTCCACGGATAGATTAAAGGAAGTTTTGCTTTATGGTGGCGCCGCCTACTACCTATCTACCCATGTCACATCAGAACTCACATTTGTTGCAGTGATTGCCTGTGGTGCATCGTTATGTGTTAGTTACGTAAAAGCCAAAGGCGAATCAGCCGTAGCCACCAGCGACAAAAAACCTAGCCACACAACCCTCAACAAGTTGTTTGCCGATGGCCTAGCCACATTTGAAATCAGAATGCTCATACTCATTATTGGCCTACTAACCAATCAATTACTTGCATCCATCATCATTATAGCTATACTATCCATCTACACGGCCGTCTTTCGACTCATCAAAATCAGCAGGTACCTCAACTCATGATTAAGATTGACCTACATACGCACTCTGAGGCATCACATGATGGTGGGCTGAATATATCTCAATACAAACATGCCCTAGAAGACAAGCTCGACTGTATTGCTATAACAGATCACAATCGCATAGATTTTGCACAATTTGCCAAACAAGAGCTTGGTGACCGCATCATTATAGGCGAAGAAATCAAAACGACTGCTGGTGAGATTATTGGGCTATTTTTGACTAGTAAAATTGCCCCTTTTCAGAGCATAGAAGCAACCATCAAGGAGATTAAATCTCAAGGTGGCGTCGTTTACATTCCGCATCCATTTGAAAAAATCCGTAGTGGCATATCCGAGCTGTATCTACGAGCAATCCTCGACAAAATTGACATAATCGAGGCTATCAACGGACGGGCGTACTTTGACAACCGCACCAAACAAGCTACAAAATTCGCCCGAGAACATGGTGTGTCAGGAGCCTCCAGTAGTGACAGTCATGGCGTACATGGCTGGGGCGAAACCTACTCTATCATCACCAAAAAACCAACCCCCCAAACACTACCTATACTCATTGCCAATGCACAACTTGTCTACACCAAACCATCCATCCGCACAATTCTGTACCCCCGACTCAATAAATTCAAA
>JAGQMT010000117.1 GCA_020428565.1 Candidatus Saccharimonadota bacterium
ACTTCGAGGTGTTATATCTAGAGGAGCAACACAGACAAAAAGCTGATGATTTGTACAGTGTTATCCTCAATGGCATTCGGGCAGGGCAGTTAACCAGATCGCAACTAGATGCACTTCAGGCTCGGGCAAATGTAGAAGTTGATCCGTTTGTACCAAGGACTAGGTTGCTGACTACCAACGCTGATGTTGACAAAATAAACTATCAGCATTTGGCCAAGTTAGAGGGCGAGGAGTACGAGTTCGAAATGACTAGTACAGGGGCAAAGACGTACGTTGAACAGCTCAAGAAGTCTTGTCTAGCATCACAGACGCTTAGGCTCAAGCGAGGCGCGGTAGTGATGTGTATTCGTAATGCACAGGACAGGAAGTACCACAACGGTAGCCTTGGCGTTGTCGAAGCGTTTGAGCCTAGTACTGACTATCCGATAGTCAAACTGAATAACGGCAAAGAAATAACTATCAAGCCCGATACATGGGAGCTAGTTGATGGTGATAAAAAGCGAGCGACATTGACGCAGTTTCCATTACGTCTAGCTTGGGCGATTACCGTTCATAAGAGTCAGGGTATGACACTTGATTCGGCGCAGATTGATTTGTCGAATGCTTTTGTGGAGGGTATGGGTTATGTAGCACTATCACGAGTGCGTGGACTCAAGGATTTGGTGTTGGATGGTATGAACGGCATGGCGCTACGGACTAGCCCGCTGGCGAGGTCTATCGACATTGAATTACGGCAAAAAAGTGTCGATACACTGAGACGTCATCACAAAGTAATCGAAAAATGGAAGAGTCAGGAGGCGAGCAAAAAATCTCAGCCCAAACCAGCCAAATCATCTGGTGGACAAAAGCCATCTTGGGCTGATAGATTAGCTAAGATGCGTCAAGAATATCCAAATGCCTATAAGCCTTGGTCTGGCAAAGAAGACGAAAAGCTAGTCAAGTTATTTGGTGCAGAGAATACTATCAAGCAACTCAGTAATTTGCTAGGCCGTCATCCGGGCTCGATTCGCTCTAGGCTTAGGAAATTATTTGGCGATGATATTATAGTGTAATTGATATTGCTTGTTTGGAGTAGTGGGGTCCGGACTCTGTTATAATAGCTAATAGTATGAAGAAGACGGACAAAATTTTTACCGAGTATAGCTTTCCTGTAGATTTTTTGTGGGGTGCAAGTACGGCTGGGCATCAGGTAGAGGGTGGTAATTATGATCAATGGACCGTCTACGAACTGGATAACGCTTCGGAATTGGCTACTGGTGCCGAATCGAGGCTGAAATGGTTGCCTGATTGGCAAAAGTTCAAGCCACTGGCACAAAATCCAGAGAATTACGTATCTGGCAAAGGTGTAGATCATTATCGTCGCTATAAGGAAGATTTTCGGATTATCAAGAAACTTAATCTCAATTCATTTCGTTTTGGCATTGAGTGGAGTCGTATCGAGCCAACATTGGGACAATGGAACCAAGAGGCGATTGATCATTACCATACCTATATCAGAGGGCTGAAGGCCATGGGTATCGAGCCAATCGTCAATCTGTGGCATTGGACGCATCCTGTGTGGTTTGAGGCGATGGGTGGGTTTAGTAAAGCGGCTAATATTAAGCATTTTGTCAGATTTGTCGAAAAGATTGCTACCGAATACGGCGACGATATCAAGTATATATTGACTATCAATGAGCCTAATGTTTACAGTAGTTTTAGTTTTTTGACTGGTGAATGGCCACCAAATCATCGTAGTCGACTACGTTTTCTGAAGGTGTTTTATAATCTTGCCAAGGCACACAACTCGGCGTACAAGACGATCAAAGCTAATCATCCGCATATGTTAGTGGGGCCAGCAACGCAGTTTGGTAATGCTCAGCCCAAGCGTCATGGTAAGTGGCTGGATATGCGAGTGGCAAAGCTGGCGGACTATGTGTGGAATTGGTGGTGGGTGGATCGTATCAAGCGTCATACTGATTTTTTGGGTTTTAATTATTACTTTACTGATTATTATCAGGGGTTTCACAAGGTTAATCCACCGTCACCACACAATGATCTAGGCTGGTACATGGATCCAGCCGGTCTTGCTGATGTGCTACTTAAGGCCTCGCAACGTTATGATCTGCCATTGATGGTCACCGAAAATGGTGTGGCTGATCAGGATGACAAATA
>JAGQMT010000118.1 GCA_020428565.1 Candidatus Saccharimonadota bacterium
CACCCCTGCCCTTGATGAAGTTAATCTCTGACACGCCGAATAACTCTAGCCCACCTGCCATTCTGCTCTTTTGTTTGCGCACACCCTTGGCAATCAATCGAATCTTGCCAAAATCACTAGTAAGCATCGTCAAAATACGATCCGCCTCACCGTAATTGATACGTCTCAAAATAATGGCTCGAGTGGTCAAAAACCTAGTCATTACCAACAGCCAATCCGTCGCCAACAGACCCCATAGTTGCAAATTGACTACTCATGTCCGAGGCTATTTCTACTAACCTACCAACCGTCACATCAGCCTTGCGCAAAATAGCCGAAACACCAACATCTGTCAAACCATCGGCCAAAACAGATTTGTCCGTTTCGCTAAACCGTGTATACACAATCACTGGCAAAAACTGCCAATCAATATAGCTTCGTAATTCATACAAAAAATCCACACCGCTATTTTGTCGATTGGCAATCTCTAGCACTATGACGCTTGGCGCTCGAGAATCAATCTGCAAAATTGCATCTTGAGCATCATCACACACCACGACTTCAAACCCACTATCGATAAACTTTTTGCGTAATGCACCAGCGATTATCGCATCCGAATCGAGTATCAACACCCTACCCATTAGCCCTACACCAAACTTAACTGACCACTAGGCTTAATGATAGTAGCGATACCAGTCTTGCCACCACTCCTGTGTATCGACAAATCGTTATCTAGCACTGCAAACAAACTATCGGCCACAAAAAGACCCGCCGCTTTGTCATGTATCAACTGGCTAATTGGTTGATAGGCAGTAGATTTAATCCTACGAGCATTATCAAACATTTTACGGCTAAGCTTTGGCTTGTCCATAAACACCCCCACCATCACACCGTCGGCCTTGTGCTTGGCTACCAAACTCAAATTGCCACCACGAGGAGTGCCACCAATCAAACAATAAACTATGTTCAATAACGCCGACCTCATAGCATGCCGATGACCAATCACCAAACCAACCTGACTCGACGCATCAACAGACATACCGAAGTCGTGTAGTTTGGCGTAAGGTTCGGCAAAATGCGCTATATCACACAACATAGAACCAATAGAAACAGCTTCGAATTCGATCTCTGACTTGGCTTGTAGTTCTAAGCTCATCACAAAGCCTTCTATAAGCTTAATCGTCGACCGACTAATTGTAGCAATATCCGCTTGCGCCAACTCCGCCTCTGCCATGCTAGATATTTGTGCCAAATGAATCCCAACTTGCTCAGCAAAACAAACAAACAATTCGTCATTATCTGACATTGTCTGTGGCTTGACCAAATCTACAGCGCTCATACCAAATACCCTTTTACCTACAAACCTATGACCCTATACTTACTCATCAAAGTATACCATGCCATACCCACCAAGGTATGTAGTCAAAAAATCTATAAAATACATCAAACTACTGAATAAACGTCAGCGACTCCATCACTTTGTCATAGTCCGCCCTAAAATCAGTGCCCTCTGTCCAGATACGTATCGTCTTGTCTCGCATCTCGGCAATCACCATAACACCCTGCTTTTTGTTAGAGCCAACCTCTCCATCAAGCTTAATCGCCCGAGCAGTCGGGACTTTGCTAAACGTAAATGCCGAAGCGCGCACCCTGCCCGCCTTTACAGCAGAATCAAACTTTTTGACTTCTTGATCGTAAGTACTGCGCGTCACTTGATACCGAAACGCATAATTAACATCCTTGTCGTTGGATGACACATAGTCCTTGTGCATAAAACCATCCACCAGATTACCACTGCCTTCTGTGTTGACGTAGTTACTCCAAGTCTTGGGATATGTAATAGTAATTGTACCGTAGGCCGATGGTCCAACGTACGTTGAATTTGGCTCTTTGTATTTTTCGGCAAATTCAGCGTCTTTTTCGATGGTCAAGGCAGCTTCGGCCTCATCAACCGCTACTTCTATCTTGGCATCGACATTATCCCTGTAGTCCTGCATACCCATAAACGCCCAAACGCCAAAGCCCGCACTACCCACTAGCAACAAAGATACGATGATGAGTGATATCAGCAAACCATTTTTTTCCATAACTATGTATTCATAACCTTTAATTAAAATATGCTTTTATTAACTATAAATATA
>JAGQMT010000119.1 GCA_020428565.1 Candidatus Saccharimonadota bacterium
ATGACAAACACACCACCTGTTTTGAGATGCTCGGTAATTGGAGTCTGGGCGACTATTTCAAAACTGAGCAAATCACATGGATTGCCGAATTTCTTTTTGACATCGTAGGTCTTGACCCCAACAGAATCTATGTGTCGTGTTACATTGGCAATGATAAATACAATATCCCCCGGGACGATGATGCTATCATGCTGTGGCAACAAGAATTTACAAAACGAGGAATCGATGCACCTGTGGTCGAGATTGGCTCGGCATCAAACGGCGACAAAGTTGGTATGCAAGGTGGCCGTATCTTCCTGTACGACGGCAAAGAAAACTGGTGGAGTCGCAATGGTGACGAAGAAGGAACTTTGATCGGCGATCCGTGCGGACCTGATTCAGAAATGTTTTATGATTTTGGCGAAGAATTCCACGATGAAGCCAAATGGGGCAAAGCACATCCAGCCAGTGATTCACCGAGATTCTTCGAAGTTGGTAATAATGTGTTCATGGGCTACCGCAAAACCGAAACTGGTTTCGAGAAATTGGAGCATCCAAATATAGACCACGGTTCTGGGCTTGAACGTATCGCCATTGCCAAGTTTGGCAGTCCCGACATATTCAAGATTAGCCTATTATGGCCAATTATCGAAAAACTAGAACAACTTTCTGGCAAAACATATGACAGTCACAAAGAGGCCATGCAAGTTATTGCCGACCATATCAAAGGCGCCGTGTTCTTAGCTGTCGATGGCGTCGTACCAAGCAACAAAGAACAAGGCTATGTCATGAGACGCTTGCTACGACGAGCAATTCGTTTCGCCTTTGAACTTGGTGTAGAGCAAAACTTCCTAGAAGAAGTTGTTAGTACAATTATTGAAATATACGCCGATGATTTCCCCGATGTTCGACAGAGACACCCAGAAGTAGTTGAGGTACTCAATAAAGAAGAGCGTGCCTTCAGACAGACTTTACGCAAAGGAATTCGTGAATTCAGCAAGCTGACCAAAGATGGCTTAACTGGCAAAGAAATATTTACCCTTTATGATACCTATGGATTCCCCGTGGAACTTAGTGTAGAAGAAGCTTACAAACAAGGAGTTGAGGTCATAGAAGGCTGGAAACAAGCATTTGAAGATTTGATGCAACAGCAAAGACAGCGCTCTCAAACTGCCACCAAAGGAACATTCAAGGGTGGACTGGGTGGTCAAACTTTGCAACACAAAAAATATCACACTGCCACCCACCTCATGTATCAAGCCTTGCGCGACGTACTAGGCGACCATGTCATCCAGCGTGGCAGCAATATCACCGAAGAAAGATTGCGCTTTGATTTTAGTCATCCAGAAAAAGTCACCAGAGATCAACTGGACCAAGTAGAAGCAATTGTTAACACGCAGATTGGTAAAGATTTGCAAATCACTTGGGCAGAATACCCCACCGAAGAAGCCACGGGTCCATTAGGCGCGTTAGGCCAGTTCGGCGATCGCTACGGCGAAACGGTCAAAGTTTATTCAATGAAAGATATCAACGAACCTGCCGAACAACGACCTTTCAGTTTTGAGATTTGCGGTGGGCCACATGTTGACCATACCTTACAGTTATTCGAAGAAGGTAAGAAATTTAAGATTATCAAAGAAGAATCTAGTAGTGCAGGTATTCGGCGCATAAAAGCCGTGCTGCAATAGGGATAATAAATTTAGAAAGGTTTTGTATGTTCAAATTACCAGATTTAGATTATAGATACGATGCTTTAGGAAAATATATCAGTAAAGATATTATGGAACTGCACCATAGCAAACATCACCAGATATATGTCGACAAACTCAATGCCGTCATAGACAACTCCCCTGAACTAAATGGCAAAAACCTAGTGGATATCCTTGCCAATCTAGAGTCTGTACCAGAATCGAGCCGTAATGCTATCCGTAACTTCGGCGGTGGACATTACAATCATACTCTATTCTGGCTATTCATGAGTCCAAATGGAGGCAATCAACCTACTGGTAAATTAGCCGACGACATCAAGTCTCAGTTTGGTAGTTTTCAGGAGTTTATAGATAAATTCGAGGCCGAAGCATTGGCAGTCTTTGGTAGTGGATGGGTTTGGCT
>JAGQMT010000011.1 GCA_020428565.1 Candidatus Saccharimonadota bacterium
GCAAACGCATGAACGATTTTCTTAACAAGTTGATTCATGTAGCCATCCCACAGACTCGTGACTTCCGTGGCCTAAAGACTTCATCAATTGATGATATGGGTAACTACACTATGGGTATCAAGGAACACACAATTTTCCCCGAGACTCATGACGAAGATATCAAGGATGTATTCGGTCTGTCAGTCACTATCGTGACAACAGCAAAAAGCAAGACCGAAGCCGAAGCATTGCTAAGACATATTGGTTTACCTTTGCAGAAGAAAGAAACTGAAACTGAGTAAGTTTCTTTCTGCTAGAACGAGAACTGCTTCTCGTTCGGCAAAGGTAAAAGGCGGAGACATGTTTTTATTTCAAATACTAGAAATAAAAACAGTCGAGCCGGGCCCGACAGTTCTTAACAAGATGATCGCGAGAGCGGTCATTTTGTTTTAGAAACTGGTGGGTGCCGTTGCAGAAGAAGGAAGTGGAAACTGAATAGTTTTATTTTCTTATACAAAAAACCGCTCTGTGAGCGGTTTTTTGTAATGGCAATTTATTCACATATGCGACCGCCAAAACCTCCGTGAGCTTCTATGTTTTTAATGTCAATCTGAATTAGGGTTGAGTCGAAAGGTTCACTCTCGTGCATGCATTCATTTGTCATGCCCCAAGCAGTATCATTGTCATAAATAACGTTACCTTTTTCAGAAATTTTCATTTCTTTGAAATCAAGGCCTCTTAATAAAGTTCCCTTGTTGTAAACTTGCCCATTAATTACAGCGAGATTGAGTTTTGCTAAATTACTATATCCTCTCGTTCTTTCGTTTATGTGTTCATTAACAGTTGGTCCGCTAGGTATAGCATAAACTCTGGTTAAATCATTTACTTCAGATACAAATATATACTTGTTATCAAACCACTCTGATTCATTATAAAAAACATTCCCGTCAGAAAGTAAGTAATATGAATCTAAATCAGCTGAAATGCTCGGGGAGTACACCTTTAGTATAGTGTTGTCTGAGCCATTAAATTCGGAAACTCTTATACCGTTAGCATATATTCCGTACTTATCTAAGGCAAATAGTGCAGCAGAACTGACACCAGCCGCGGGTGGTACAGCACTGTTCCATTCGATTGACTTAAACGTGGCAGCATCAGCCTCCTCTAACACCTTCATAATGCCAGACTCCCAATAACAAATGTGTTCTCTGTCTCTAATGTAAGAGGAGTCTCCAGTAGGTGTTAGTGAAGGATTTGAACATGGAGCATTGTAACTACTAGTATCGGTCACCTTTATATTTTCGTCTGACAGATCTTCTGGCGTTGGCTTATGAATAATCCCACCCTTGTCCAGCATCATGTTTGAATCGATAAATAGATAGATTAACGGACTAAATAAAAACATTATTGCAATGCCTTTTGCTAGCAAGATAAGTTTTTGTTGTGAGTTTGTTTTCATCATAAGATTTGTGATTACTTTAGCATGTATAGACTGTATTTAATGGTCGGATTTTTCACATAAAAGGACAGAGTTTGGCCAAAAGTCATTATTTTTCAATCCAAAACCATTGCTTTTTAATAATATTCTGGTATTGTTGTGCGCAAGACGAGTGACTGTTTCTCGCAGATTAAGTCAGTCGTTGAAAGCGAGCTTTGCTGTCGGCATGGCGAGCTGGATTTATCAGGAGTAAGTCACGATTACTACGTGATACTGCTCATAAAACAAAATAAATAAATGGCAAAAAAGTCATTGATCATTAAGGCGAATAGACCGCCTAAGTTCAAATCGCGTGTTGTGCGTCGTTGCAAGCTTTGCGGACGTCCGCACGGATACATGCGTGACTTCGATATGTGCAGAATTTGTTTCCGCGAACTCTCACACGAAGGACATATACCAGGCGTAAGAAAATCATCATGGTAGGCGATACAGTAGGCGATTTAATTGTTCGCCTAAAGAACGCAGGAATGGTTGGTAAGGAAACTGTCTCAGTTCCTTACTCTAAGCTACGACATGCAGTTCTTAATAAATTAGTTGAAGCTGGATACATCAAGGCGGCAACAGAACAAGGAAAAGAGGTACAAGAAAAAACCCTAGAGGTGACACTAAATTATGAGGGTGGAGAACACCGAATTCACGGTGTTAAGCGCATCTCAAAACCAGGTCGACGTCTATACTCAAAGGTATCGGAAATTCATCCGGTTAAATTTGGTAAGGGGCACATGATCCTTTCAACTCCAGCTGGAATTCTCACAAACGAGGAAGCCAAGGAGAAGAATGTAGGAGGTGAGCAACTTTTCATCATTTGGTAAATATGAGTAGATTAGGAAAACAACCAATCACTATTCCAGCTGGAGTTGAAGTTACTCTGGATGGTGGTGCATTGACAGTTAAAGGGCCTAAGGCCACTTTAACCAAGGATGTAAAAGAGGATGTGAGTATAAAAATTGATGCTGGAAGTGTAACACTAGAGCCAGCTGAAGAAACCAAGGAAGCAAAAGCTTTGTGGGGCACCTATGCCGCTCATTTACACAATATGATTAAAGGTGTGACTGAAGGTTTTGAGAAAATTCTACAAATTGAGGGGGTTGGTTATCGAGCTGAGGTACGAGGAAATTCTCTCGTACTCAATGTCGGTTTTTCACACCCAGTTGAATTAGAAATACCAGCCGGTATTTCTGCCGAGGTAGTAAAGAACGAGATCAAGCTACTAGGAAACGATAAAGAAGCACTTGGTCAATTTGCCGCTAACGTACGCAAGGTTAAGAAACCTGAACCATACAAGGGTAAGGGTATCAAGTATGTTGGAGAAAGAATACTACGCAAGAGCGGTAAGTCAGGAAAGGATAAGTAGTCTATGAATAGCTTAAAGAAGAAGATCCACAACTCAAATCTACGCAAGAACCGTGTTCGAGCCAAGATCAGTGGCACTCCAGAACGCCCTAGACTATCTGCAAGAATTAGTAATCTGCATGTTAGTGCTCAAATTATTGATGACACTACGCACCAAACCATCGCATCAGTTACAACTGTTGGACAAAAGACCGCCAAAGGCAATCTAACCGAAAAAGCAACTTGGGTTGGCAACGAAATTGCCAAAAAAGCCAAAGCTAACAAGGTTAAACAAGTAGCTTTTGACAGAGGTGACAAGAAATATCATGGACGCATTAAGGCACTAGCTGATGCAGCTCGTGCAGGAGGATTGGAGTTCTAATTATGGCAGCAGAAACAACTCGTCCACAGCAAAGTAGAGGACGTCGTCAACAAGACCAAACACCAGAGGAAAAGCAATTTGATGAGCGAGTTATCAACATCAACCGTGTAGCTCGTGTAGTCAAGGGTGGACGTCGGTTCAGATTCCAAGCTCTCGTTGTTGTAGGTGACAAAAAAGGTAAAGTTGGCGTTGGCGTCAGCAAAGGTGCAGATGTTACAGCAGCCGTCACCAAAGCAACTGATGTGGCCAAAAAGAATCTCGTCAAAGTCGAATTACACAAAGGCACTTTACCACATGATGCAGAAGCCAAGGTTGGTGGAGCGCATATCCTAATTAAGCCAGCCAGTGCTGGTACCGGTCTAATCGCCGGCGGTGTAGTTCGTACGGTACTAGAGGTAGCTGGCGTCCAGAACGTACTGAGTAAATCTCTAGGATCATCCAACAAGATAAATACATCTTATGCAACCATCAAAGCACTACAACAATTGACCCCACGATCATCATGGATTACAACTAAATTAGCCGAAAGTGCCAAAGGAGATAAGTAAATGAAGTTTAATGAACTAAACATATCTGCCTCAAAGTCATCACGACGTGTTGGCCGTGGTATTGCAGCTGGCCGTGGTAAAACCGCTGGTAGAGGAACAAAGGGGCAAAAGTCTCGCACAGGCTACAAGCGCCGATACGGCTTTGAAGGTGGCCAAAACCCACTAATGCAAAGACTACCAAAACTCAGAGGTTTCAAGAGTCACAAGACGGCACCAGAAAATGTCTATACTGGCGATATTGCCAGCATCAAAGGTGTCGTAGACAACTTCAGCGTTGCTGAAGCTGGATTAGTCTCGAGTCCATATGTCAAGGTCAAGCTCATTGCCAAGGGCGAAATTACATCAAAACATGATGTAAAGCTACAATTGGCGAGCTCGACAGCGATCGAAGCCATCCAAAAGGCTGGTGGTAGCTTTACGGCCACACCACAGGTACAGAGACAAGCCAAATCAGACTCAGCTGAATAGGCTTCACTTTTTACAACACAATACTTTAGACTTTTTCGTGCGACTAGTGTTTAATAATTACTGAATTACTTTAGGGGTATCTAAAAATATGAATTGGAAAACGATTTTTGCTTCGTTAAAAAACAAGGACATGCAGTCCCGTATAATGGCTGTGCTTGGAATGCTCTTGGTATTCCGTGTCTTAGCACATATTCCGATACCCCTCAGCGATCCTCAGACTCTCAAGGATGTATTAGAGAACGCCTTTAACGCCTCTCAGTCATCACAGCTAGTCAGTTTTATTAATGTCATATCTGGCGGTGCATTAGCCAATTTCTCGATTATGCTTGTAGGTATGGGGCCATACATCAACGCCAGTATTATCATGCAGTTACTGACCAGGGCTATCCCTAAACTAGAATCACTCAACAAAGAGGGTGAATTTGGTCGTAAAAAAATCAACCAGTACACACGTTTGCTGACTTTCCCTCTAGCCATCATTCAATCTATCGGTATGATATTCCTAGTCAAACAAGTTGCCAGTAGTTTCTCTGGATTAGGAGACATTACGGCCGGGGCCGGCATGATGGGTTGGGTCTTAATGGTATCTGCCCTGACTACAGGCGCCATGATTCTTATGTGGCTGGGCGAACTTATCACCGAGAAAGGCATCGGTAATGGTATCAGCTTGATTATTACCATCGGTATCGTCAGTAGTCTACCTACCACCATAGCTGACATCTTCAGAAGCGTATATGACGCCGATAGTCCATGGCAAATCTTTGGTATTGGATTACCATTCAACCAAACCGCCTTTTACTACGCAGCCGGCATCAGTGCAGTCGTACTACTAACTACACTATTCGTAGTCAAAATCAACGAAGCTCAACGACAAATCACAGTAAATTATGCTAAGCGAGTGCAAGGCAGTCGAGCCTATGGTGGCGTGACGACAGTATTACCAATCAAACTTATAACTGCTGGTGTGATACCAGTCATATTTGCTATGGCCTTCCTTAGCTTACCAGCCTATGCGGGTCAAGTTATGCAATCAGCTAGTAGCGCCAACCTACAAGAATGGGGTGCCAAATTAACACTTTGGTTCCAAAACCCAAGCGCCCAAACCTTTGCAGCTGGTGGCTGGGAGCCATTCTTGTATCCAGTAGCTTACTTCTTGCTCGTAGTCATCTTTACCTACTTCTACACTGGAGTTACCTTCAATAGTAAAGAAATCGCCGAAAATCTCCAGAAACAAGGCGGATTCATTGCAGACATTAGAGCTGGCAAAAAAACCGAAGAATACCTATCAAGAGTTGTTAATCGATTGACTTTGTTTGGCTCACTAGCCCTAGGCCTCTTGGCTATCACTCCAATCGCTGGTCAATACTTCTTACAAACGAACATTGCTATCGGTGGTACTAGCATCTTGATCCTTGTGTCCGTAGCGCTTGAGACACTACGCGCACTAGAGTCCAGAGCCTTGATGGTGACCTATGATCAATACAGCGAACCTGACTTTTTTGGAGACGACGAAGAACAAGACGACTCCAAAACAGCCAAAAGACGACTACTCAGGCTACCAAAAGTCGGCCTCAAAAAAGCCAAGGCCTAGCTCAACGTCCTAAAAAAGCCCTACCTAAAAATAATTATCAAAAAACACTTTGCAAATCAACTGTCTTTCTGCTATAATCAGAACTGATATTTATGGCTAAAAACAAGGAAGTTATCGAGCTATCCGGCACTATTGTCGAAACATTACCCGGAACGCAGTTTCGTGTAGAGCTTGAAAATGGCCATCAAATCATTGCTCATGTAGCAGGTAAGATGCGGAAACATTTTATTCGTATTGTACCCGGCGATAGTGTAACGGTAGAGCTAACACCTTACGACCTTACAAAGGGTCGTATAACCTACCGAAAAAACTAAGCCACCTGAGCGAAAACATTGGAACTTTACAAGAGAATACATAGAATTTACTCACCATGAGTAAAGTAGATGTATCTTTTTGCAAGGGGTTCTATGAACTTCAATATTATTAAGCAGTGAGTCAACTCGTTAGAAAGGAGTCTGATCCGCATGAAAGTGCGTGCAAGTGTAAAAAAGATTAGCCCCGACGACAAGATTGTGCGTCGCAAGGGCCGTATATACGTTATAAATAAATCTAAACCAAAGCATAAGCAGAGACAAGGTTAGTTAGATGGCAAGAATTTCCGGCGTTACAATTCCTAATGATAAACAGATTGAAACAGCACTTACATACGTATATGGTATTGGCTTGACATCTAGTAAGGATATTTTAACAAAGTCAAATATTGATCCAGTAACTCGCGTAAAAGACTTAACAGATTCTGAGATTTCAAAAATTCAGGATGTTATCAATTCCAAATATATAGTTGAAGGCGAGCTTCAAAGAATAGTAACAGCTAATATTAAACGTCTAAAGGATATAAACTCTTACCGAGGTTTCAGGCATAAAAGCAGTTTACCTTCTCGCGGTCAGCGAACTCGTACAAATGCTAGAACCAGACGTGGTAAAAAAGTTACTGTTGGGGGAACCAAGAAGAAGGCTCCAGCTAAGACCTAGGATTAAATTATGGCAGAAGTAGAATCATTAGTTACAAAACCAGTATCAAAAAAGAAGAAAGCAAAGAGAAGTGTGCCTTATGGCCAAGTTCATATTTTGGCATCATTTAATAATACTATTGTCACCTTTGCTGACAGTAAAGGTGCAGTTTTAACATTTGCTAGTGCTGGTAGCTGCGGTTTTAGAGGCTCAAAAAAGGGTACGGCATACGCAGCACAGGTCGCAGCAGAGAAAGCGACTCAGACAGCCAAACAACAATTTGGCATTAAAAAGGTTGATATATATGTGAAAGGTATTGGTCAAGGCCGAGAATCTGTAATCAGAACTGTTGGTAGTTCAGATATATCTATTGATAAAATTATTGATGTTACAGGTGTACCTCATGGTGGAGTAAGACCCAGAAAGGCAAGAAGGGTATAAATCGTGGCAAGAGATTTGCAACCAGTCGTAAAGCTTAGTAAACGGGAAGGTTATGCGCTTCATCCAAAAGCACATAAAGCGCTCGCAAAAAAAGCAGCACCTGCTACGAAAGGTGGGCGAAATTCCAGAAGCAAAGCAAGCCAGTACGCAATTCAACTTAGAGAAAAACAAAAAGTTAAAAGAATATACGGGCTACTAGAAAGACAGTTTAGCAAGCTTATGCAGGAAGCTAGCCGAAAGAAAGGTCAGTCTGGTACTCAGTTACTTCTATTTTTGGAGCAAAGACTTGATAATGTAGTTTACAGGAGCGGCTTTGCTGTTAGCAGGCGTGCTGCAAGACAGTTAGTTTCTCATGGCCACTTTAACCTTAACGGCCGACGTGTCGATATACCTTCGATTAGAGTTAGCCAAGGCGATAATATAACAGTTCGTGAATCCAGTAAAAAAACACATTATTTCACAAATCTTGACGATGTTAGTCCGGGCGGTCAGGAGAATGAGGCAACATGGCTTAAAGTCGATCGTAAAAAACTTGTCATAGATGTGAAGGCGTTACCAACGCGCGACGATGTTGAGCCAGATATCAATGAACAATTAATTATAGAGTATTATTCACGCTAAGGAGGCAAGAAGAGTATGTCAAAAAATATTTATACCCCAGGTGTAGTAAGTGTCAAAGATCACTCAGACAACAGTGCTACACTTACTATTGAGCCACTTCACACTGGTTATGGAATGACACTTGGCAATAGTTTTAGAAGAGTATTACTTTCTAGTATAGCTGGTGCTGCTGTGACCGCTTTTAGGATAGAAGGTGGAACACATGAATTTACAACTGTTACGGGTGTTAAAGAAGACGTTGTTGATATCATGCTAGCAG
>JAGQMT010000120.1 GCA_020428565.1 Candidatus Saccharimonadota bacterium
GTATTCGTGCCTTCGCACGCATTAACGACGGCTTCAAACTAGCCGAGTTAGATTTAGAACTTCGAGGACCGGGGGCAATTTATGGCAAAACACAACACGGCGCACTAGACCTCAGGTTTGCAAGCTTGTCCGATCACAAACTTATTAGAGATGTCCGCGAAGCTGTCAAAATATTCAAAGATAGTTATATATTGGATGATTTCAAGGAATTATCCAAACGAGTACGCCTAGCACAGGCTGTCATAACTCTAAACTAGTACGAATTATGAAAATTAGACTTGTATCGCTTTTGGTTATATAATCTATAGTAAGTATTATGTATTCAGGATTAGTCTTAACCAAGTACTCTGGCCGTGTCATGGGTACGCATCAAAAGATAGATAGAGTTGCACGCAAACATCTAGCCGAAATCATTGATAACAATGACGATTTTCCATCTATCAAAGAACTACTGGAGTTCGAGGGCAAAAACGGCCCAGACGGTATCAAGCGCAAAAGCCCGAGCTACAATGAACCTTGGCATTTTCTCAACCCATTAGCCAACGATAATTCCAACTTTATGAAGCTGTTAGATACGCACTATACTGGACTAGTCAAGCATCTCAAGGACGGCAATCACGAAGCTTGCGCCTTTGAGGCGTCGTGGCTAGCTCACGCCATTGTCGATGGCCTGACACCAGCTCATCACTATCCGTATGATGAAAAATTATCCGAAATGCTCGTCGACGGCAAAGAAGGTCGTAATTCTATCAAGACCAAGCTACTATTTATGGGCGAAACCAAGCTCAAAACCTTGCAGAACACTTACAAAGCCTACGGTCCTAGAGGTCTAATGACTGCTCATGTGGCATTTGAGTACGGCGTGGCTTTGCTCATCAAACCGCTTGGACTACCCGATGCCAGACCTGTAGACACCGACTTCGACGAACTAGAGCAATGGGGCTATCGAGATTATTTCATGAACCGTGCCAAAGAAGTCGCCGTACTCGATATCTATGAGCAATACCTAGCTTCGGGCTGGACATCCAAACTCAGCAATCGGGTTAGACATAGTTTGCTACCAGTGTTAGTCAAATCGGTCACTATGTTATGGTATTCGGCCATGAAAGAGGCTGGCAAGATTAAATAATGCGGATCATAGCCGGTAGCCTCAAGAGCCGTACGTTTGATTCAGTATCTGGCCATCGAACACATCCTATGAGTGAAAAGATTCGTGGTGCAATATTTAATGCACTTGGTGACATAAAAGGTCTGACGGTGCTAGACGCCTTTGCTGGAACTGGAGCGGTTAGCTTTGAAGCGTTGAGCAGAGGTGCTAAGTCGGCTACGCTACTCGATGCTGATACAAAGGCACACAAAGTCATACAGCAAAATACCGCTAATTTAGGGCTAGACAATCAGGTAGATAGTTTGAGAATACATGCCCATGCTTGGTCGAGACGTAATCCCGATGCTAAGTTTGACATAGTCATTTTAGATCCACCGTATGACAATATTAGTCCCAAAGAACTACTGGTCCTGACGAAGCATGTCAAGCAGGGTGGTGTACTCGTGCTGTCTTTGCCTCCAGATAATGGATTTTTGCTAGGTGAAAGCAAGCAGGAGCTATTGCTTCAAAAAAATTATGGTGATGCCGAGCTGTTCTTTTACCGACAGTTAGTGTAGGTTGGTTTTATTTGCCGTAGACGTTTTTCATCTGTTCATACCGAATAGCTGGAGCCAGCGAGTACAAAAACGACAATATGGCACTAATGACGCCACCAATCGCTAAGCCTCCTTGCTCTAGTACTGAGCCAGCCAGGGCAAACAGTAAACTTATGCCCAGAAGTCCATATATCGCTCCAGAATTTTTATCACTCAAAGACGCCGACATCTTCATCGCCTCTGTTATTGTGACATCTTCAGCCACCAAACAATAAGGTGCCAATATGAGCTTCTTGAGTGCAATAATACCGGGGACAATCAAGCATACAAAACCAAGCACAATAATTAAACCACAGATGAAACTGAGGGCTAATAATTTAACAAAGTAGGTGTATCCCTTGCTGAATGCTTGTGTTAATGTGATTTTTTCGCCC
>JAGQMT010000121.1 GCA_020428565.1 Candidatus Saccharimonadota bacterium
TGATATATACTCCATGTTATGCGTCACCACTATAATCGTTCTACGAAATTCCGACTGAGCATTAAGCAAGAGATTCATAATCATATCACCATGTACACTATCTAGATTTCCAGTTGGCTCATCAGCAATAATAAATAATGGATCGTTGGCCAATGCTCTAGCCGCACCAATTCTCTGTTGCTCACCGCCAGATAAAAACATAGGCGTTTTCTTGGCATAAGATCCCATATTAACTCTGTCTAGAGCTACCTCTGCTAGCTTTGTAGCCTTGTCCTTGGAGTAGCCCAAAAAATACAGAGGCAACGAAACATTTTCTAGAACATTCAAACTCTTCACCCAATGGTTTGTCTGGTGCATGAAGCCAACCCTACTCGCACGGAATCTTGCCAATTCATCCTTATTCAAAGAATATGGATCGACACCACCAATCTCAACCGAACCCTCGGTTGGCGCCTGCAAACCAGCTATGACATTAAGCAATGTTGACTTACCACTACCAGAAGGGCCAAACACTATGTTGAAACTATTAGCTTTGATGGTGAAATTCACTTTTTTTAATACACTGATTTGCTCATCCCCAGAAACAAATCCTTGACTAACATTACTTACTTTTATAATGTCCGTGCTATCTACAGGTAACCCACTCATACCCTAAAACCCAAATACCTTTCTTAGGCTATTTAATACTACAGTCAAAACACTATCACTTGATCTACCTATAATAGCGGTCTTGTTTTCACCTTCGCCAGTATTTTGGCTTCTGTCTCTAGATATAGGCATAATGCTATAGACTCGAGAGGTTGGTAGATCAGATATGATTACTATATGTTCTGTAGCTAGTGATGTGTCTTCGGCTGTTTTGTTATTGAATATTACAACACTAGAGCCTTCTGCATAGGCTACCTGACTAGTAGAGGGTTCATCAGTCTTCCAGGATACGATGATTTGACCCCTAGCTTCAGCACCAGAACCACGGATAGTTGTCTCAACTGTGATATCAGATATTTTTGGCGGACGAGTGTCGAGGGCGGTACGGAATACTTGTCTTTCCGAGACTGCTAAATTACCATCACGATCTCGACTCTGCGCAAGCAAGAAGTACTCTTTGTCATCCTCTAGGTCCTTAATGGTCATCTCATGTTCGGTAGTTAGACTATTGTCCGAGATGTCCTTACCATTAGAACCGGTTATACCATACGTCACCATAGAAGAAGTTGGTACGTTGGTTTTCCAGCTAACCAGTTGAGTACTAGTTGGCTGATCGTCAATTGGCTGGAATCTCAAATCAGTTATGCGAGGACGCGGAGGTGTTTCAAACGAATATATGTCTCCGGGATAATCTCCGCCCTCATTATCCATCAAAGTAACACGATAATAATACTTTACCCCATCGTCTAACCCCGGCAAGTCTAGATTATAAGTTGATTCAGATAGTGATGTGTTAATCTCCACTGCGCCACCCATAGATTCACTACGACCAAAATTCACTACCGCTCTAGTAGAGTCCTTGGATGTAAACTGAATAACTGCACTATTGAGGCCAATCTTAATTGTACTAACCTCTTTTATGCCAGGAGCAGGGGCGGTAGAGAAGCTTACTTCTTGAGAGACCCCAGTATTACCATCTTCATCAGTCCATTTGACAACATAGTAATAGGTCGTTCCGGCACTTAGGTTATCAAGGTCAAGCGAGTGAGAGGTGGTTTGGTCTGAACTACCAACTTCTGAAGGACTATACTTACCACTGGTCGTACCAAGTGCAACTTTTGAGTCACTCTCTCGGTCTGTAGACCATTCAATTGTAGCGCGGCGTGTAGTGACTCCACTAACTTTTGGCTCACTTGTCAGATTTGCTGGCTCGGTGAACTTACCAGTCGGCAGCAGCGATACGTCTGCGCTGTTCGCGCTACAGTTATTGGTACTATCGCAAGCTTTTACATAGTAATAATATTCTTGTTGGCTCAGCCCAGCATCGATATACGTAGTACTCGTGCTGCTGCCCACAAAAGAATACGTGTTATCGTCAACAGACCTATAGATCTTATAACTACTAATTCCGGCG
>JAGQMT010000122.1 GCA_020428565.1 Candidatus Saccharimonadota bacterium
TGGCGACATGTACGAGGACGGACCTCGTGCATCGTAGGGTGTGTCGGTCTGGTCATCAGACACCACAGAACGCCTCATGGACTGTTTTCAGGTAGAGCAAAACATGCTATGGGTAATGGCACAAGCTATGGCATCAGCACAATCGTCTGGCTGGGGAGCGACCTTGAGATCAAGAATCACCCTAACCATTTCTTGAATTTGTTTTTTATCAGCCCTGCCATAACCCGTTAGTGCTTGTTTAATTTGAAGCGGTGTATACTCAGCAATCCTAAGTTTAGCTTGTTGCCCCGTCAATAAAACTACCCCTCTGGCCTGCGCAACAGTTATAGCTGTAGTAACATTTTGGGCAAAGAATAGCTTCTCTACAGCCATCTCATCAGGATGTGTTTCTTTGATAATATCCGTCAGTTCGCTATATATCGTCTCTAATCGTATAGCGTCATCTTCTTTAACGGGTGTCCGAATAACGCCACCATCCACTAATCGCAACTTGCCTTTGATGACATCAACAACCCCAAAACCTAATATGCCAGTTCCCGGGTCAATACCTATAATTCTCACGCCAGCCCGCTAATCTTTGATGTCAAAATTGGTGTAAGTATTACTCACATCGTCTAAATCGTCCAGAGCATCCATCAAGCGTTCAATCTTACCAATCGTTGCCTCGTCTGTCACCTCGATGGTGTTATTTGGCTCATATGATAGCTCCGCCTGCTCAAGCTCAGCCCCAGCTTCCTTTAGGGCATCACGCACCTTAGCAAGATCAGTCTGCGCAGTATAGACAACCGTCACGTCATCTTCTTCTTGCACATCCTCAGCCCCAGCATCAAGTGCCTGCATCATAAAATCATCACCTGTCGCCTTAGCTACGATCACACCCTTACGAGTAAACTGAAATGCCACCGACCCTTTATCGGCTATATTACCGCCGTGCTTATTAAAAGCATTACGAACCTCTGGGTAAGTCCGGTTTGTATTATCAGTCGCACACTCTACTAAAATCGCCGTACCCCCTGGACCATAGCCCTCATACAAAACTTCTTGCAACTGAGCCGCTGACTTATCGGCAACACGAGCAATCGCCTTTTCGATATTACTTCCTGGCATATTAGCAGCTTTGGCCTTCTCAATAGCCATCGCCAATGCAGAATTAGTAGATGGATCCGTACCCGAACGGGCTGCGATAGCAATCTGATTACCTATCTTTGTAAAAATCGCTCCACGCTTTGCATCCTCTACAGCCTTACCTCGCTTAATCTTACTCCATTTATTGTGTCCTGCCATAATTGATATCTCCTAGCATTATTCAAAGTAATTCTTATCTGTTATATTAACAGTTTTTGGTAACTTTTGCCACCAAATATACGTTACTAAAACAATCAGTACATAGGAAAACACCATACTAACCACACCAAATTGGACACTAAATTGCATACCAGGTATCCGAGCTACCATGGTTGCCATATCCAAAATATAGGTCAATATAATACGCGCCGGCCATGCAAACCAACCGACAAAGCTTGACGCAAAAATACCAGCAAGTCCAGCAATAAACGAAAATACCATACCGATAGGTATAATCGCTACAACCAGAAGATTAACCAAGAGCACCACATGACTCGACTGCCCAAAAATAAACAATATAATTGGCAAAGTCATCACCTGCGCCGAAAAACTCTCGATTACCAATTCACCAACCAGCCCTGGGCTTTTTTCACCGAATAGCCTAGCCTTGATCACCGGAGCCACCATCAAAACGCCGAAAAATGCCAAAAAAGACAAATACCAGCCAATGTCAGACCAAATATACAGCGGATTCCACAGCGCAGTAACAGTACCAGTCAGACACATCAAAAGCAAAGGTTTGACATTGCGCCCAAAATACCATGCTCCGAGGGACAAGATACTAATTAACGACGCTCGAACAATTGATGGTTGAGCTCCAGTAATCAACAAAAAGACAAATATCAACACACAA
>JAGQMT010000123.1 GCA_020428565.1 Candidatus Saccharimonadota bacterium
TTATCCGAAGAAGCTACAGATTATATAGCTGATGAGATTAATGATACACCACTAGACGTTACCTACAGAGTGCCTGGCAATGATTTTATAACTCGAGCAACGGCCGATGGTGGATTTTATCAAGATGTCCGTCCAGTAGACGACGGTCCGGAATCATACCATACTGGCGTTTCTGCATTGCAAGCTGATACTGACGAACTAATAGACTACGCCAAAGAAGAGCTTGGATATACCTACCTAGACACAATATCAGATACCATCCAGGTCCATGAAAGTGAATTGACCATACTCCAAAAAGATAAAGTCATCTGTAACATAATAAAATCTATTAGTGGCTTTATGCAAGCAACCTGTGTCTACGAAGATAAATTAGTCAGCGCCTCTGAGAAATTGAAGCCATTCATAAGCATCATCAAAGCCAGTGATGACATTAACACAGCAAACTCAACCAAGAATCCAACAACATCATACAAGCTCTACACGGAAGATGAACACAACGGCTACGACAGAGTTAGTATAGGCGTTAATCTCACGCCTATCCACTTGATTAAAGGAGCCGACCAACAGGACTGGCAATACGTTGGCCTATTAAACTATCAAGACATGGCATCATGTTCGGTGTTCGAAAGAAACGTCGATATCAGCCGAGCATTTGAGGGTGAGTCCTGCTATCAAGAGACGGACGATAGTCGTAGTCTTACTAATAGAACAGTCGAAGCTCAGTAATATCAAAGCTTATAAATGTCAGAAGATTCAATTTTCAAAATCGCCTAAATTACAGGACTATTGGGGTAAGTTATTGATACAATAGACCTATGAGTAGTGATTTGGAATTTGTGGACACGCATTGCCATATTCAGTTTGCCGATTATGGACTAGATAGCAATACAGTGATAGACAATGCCCGTGCAATGGGTGTGTCGAGAATGATTGTAGTTGGATGTAGCCTAGAAGATAGTCACTTGGGAGTTGAGTTCGTAGAGTCCAGAGATGGAATTTGGGCAAGTACTGGCTTACATCCGCATGAGGCGTCAAAGTATGTCCATGACCATCATGCCCTGCAATCCTTTCGTGACCTCGCTACCAAGCCTAAAGTAATAGCAATTGGCGAAACAGGGCTAGACTTTTACTACAATAACTCACCCCGAGATGCCCAAGAGAAACTTTTGCGCTTTCAGCTAGATTTAGCCTTAGAACATGATTTGCCAGTTATTTTTCATGTTCGTGACGCTTTTAATGAATTTTGGCCAATTTTTGATGAGTACAGTTCAAATTCTAAGCCTATACGAGGAGTTGTCCATAGCTTTAGCTCTGATACACAGAATTTAGAGCAAATCATCTCCAGAGGCCTGTATGTTGGCATAAATGGCATTATGACGTTCACAAATCGCCCAGAACAGTTAGAATCCGCCAAAAAAGTCCCACAAGACCGCCTTTTACTAGAAACTGACGCTCCGTTCTTGACTCCGAAGCCTTTTCGTGGTACAATTGGAGAGCCAAAATATGTGAGGACGACGGGTGAGTTTCTAGCTAATCTGAGGAACGAAAGTTTAACAGATATAGCTAGGTTTACTACGACGAATGCCAAGACCCTATTTGGAATCGAGTAGGTTATGAACGGATACAATAATTACCACAAATCACCAGAGGCGGGCCAAGCCGTACCGCCATCTATACAAAGGCGCCTCAGGGTTACTGACATGGCGCTTAGATTTGCCGTAGCAGCTACCTATATGCAACATAGTGCTGAACAAGCTCGTTTACAACGAGAGACCGAGGCAAGGCCGGCAGTCGGCAAGATTGGCGTTAGCCAAATTATCAATAATAACGCCGAGCCAGTGCACGTTGAATCTGTTACTACACCAACACCTGCGACCGAGACTCCTGCACCGACAATCAACAATGTACCAAAGACAACTCCAGTGGCCATAGAAG
>JAGQMT010000124.1 GCA_020428565.1 Candidatus Saccharimonadota bacterium
ATTGGAGGAGCCCATTTGAACAACGAGCGCATGTGCTAGGGATTAGTTAGGTGGAAAGATTGGGATGGCAATTCAGTCACATATCGTATTACAGTGATTTACCCCTGATATGAGCCTGTATTTCGGGCCCTAGTTTTGGATGTGCTAGTGCAAAATCGATCACCGTCTTGATATATTCTAGCTTGTTACCAGTATCGTAATATGTACCATTTTGAATTTCCAAGCCGTACATCTTATGACCATCGTCCATCATCCTTTGCATGCTGATTTGTTGGACAAATTCAACACCATCAACTAGCTCTTGTTTTTGACGATGCAAATATTCAAATATGATTGGATCAAAGACATAGCCACTGACAGAAGCAATATCAGACGGTGAGGCGTCTTTACTACCCGGTTTTTCGATAATGCTACCGACATCTATGACACCGTTCCTCAGCTCAGTTCCACCAACAAAGCCATAACGTTGGTAGTCTTCGTCTGATTTGGTCCTTACACAAGTCAGGACGGATCCACCAAGCTCGTCATATAAATCAATCATCTGCTTGAACCGAACTGGACTCGCTTGGATGAATTCATCGGCGAAGGCATAGATGAACGGCTCATTACCAATCAAATGCTCGGCATTCAATAATGGCGTAGCATTACCGTATGGACCTTTCTGCCTAACATATGCAAAGTTCGCTAGGTCGGAAATCTTTTTAGTCTCTTCTAGGAGCTCAAGCTTATTACCTTGTTTTAGGTTAGCACGCAAATCAGCACTCAGATGATCAAAATGATCCTCGATAGATCGCTTATGATAGCCTGTGATAATTATTATATCCTCTATACCAGCTTCCACTAGCTCCTCAACGACATATTGAATAATCGGCTTATCTATCAATGGTAACATCTCTTTGGGCATGGCCTTGGTCTGTGGCAAGAATCTAGTGCCAAATCCAGCAGCGGCGATAACAGCCTTGCGTACTTTTTGCCTACTCATAACAATATAGTATCAGGGTTTGACTATTATGGCACATCATTATACAATCCAGTCATGGCAGAACGTCCATCAATACTTACCGAACAAGACCAGATTACTTTAGATTCTATACGGAATAGTCTGTACAATCATTACCTTCCTGCCGGCCCTGAACCAGACGGATTACCATTTCACAATATAGATCACGCCCTAGAAGTTGAAGCAACCGCAACCGAATACTGCCGATATGTGCAAGATAATGGCAAGCGTATTGATGAGTTTTGTGTCCGAGTTGCCTCTTTGCTTCACGATAGTGGATATCATCTGACTCTAGCCAGTATGCAGAGGCAATTCCCCGATGCCAATATCGAACATAGGGAGCATTATGCGCAATTAACTAGTATGCGACTACTAGAAAGTTATGGGGTCGACAGTGCCCGCATTAGAAAAGTCGGTCGACTCATCTTAAATACCCATAAGGATGCCAAGCCCACGAGTTTAGAAGAAAAAATTGTAGCTAGATCTGACGTTGACAATATCGCTGGACCAACCAGACCGTTTATAAGTAATGCTTTAAACCTCATCAGGGAGGCGGAAATACTAAATGGACCACAAAATCCGTTAGAAAGGCTATGTGCCTCCGAACAAATCTTACGAGAAATAATTAGTAAAGATTTATGCTTTGGCGATTTTGACAGAGCATTTTATGAGCAATGGTTCAATCAGCCTGCAATTGCCAACATCACTAGGCTAGGTAAACTATCCGTGCAATCGACCTTAAATGGATTGATAGATTTGGTAAATTTCAATAGCGACTCCACAGACTCGGATATTTCTCGCGACGAGGACGATGAAAGCTAAAAACTCACTCTTTATCCCTAACTCTAGCTCTTGGCTATTGCTATTTATGTAGAAATAATTTTGTTAATCAACTGACTTACAA
>JAGQMT010000125.1 GCA_020428565.1 Candidatus Saccharimonadota bacterium
CGAACATGAGCTGTTGGAGCAAATCGTTACCGATGATCAAAAAACCGCTGTCGATGAATATATCAAGCAGTCTACCAAGCGGTCCGAAGTCGAGCGTCAGGCTAACAAGGACAAGACTGGTGTATTCACTGGCGCTTATGCTGTCAATCCAGCCAATGATGAAAAGATTCCAATCTGGGTAGCTGACTATGTTTTGGTTGGTTACGGTACTGGGGCGATTATGGCTGTGCCAGCTCATGACGAACGTGATAATGAATTCGCCAACAAGTTTGACCTCCCAATTACCGAAGTTGTCGAGACTGGCGGCGAAGCGCGTGACCATGAAGGTATAATGATAAACTCAGGTCAATACGATGGTATGAGGTCTAGTGATGCCAGAGAACAAATCGTAGCTGATTTAGCACAAAATGATTTAGCTACCGAGAAGACGACTTTTAAAATCCGTGATTGGAGTGTTAGTCGTCAGCGTTACTGGGGGGCGCCAATTCCAGTAATCAACTGTCCGCAGGATGGTATCGTCCTAGTTCCAGAGGATCAATTGCCAGTAACTTTGCCAGAACTAGCCGATTTTCAGCCTAGTGGTGATGGCCGTAGCGCGCTTGCAAGGGCAGAAGATTGGATTAACGTTGCCTGTCCGCAGTGTGGTAATCCCGCCAAGCGCGAGACTGATACATTGGACACATATATTTGTAGTAGTTGGTATTTTTTGCGTTATTTAGACCCCGTAAATTCTAGCCAAATTTTTGACACAGCGATTATCAACAAATGGATGCCAATAGATTTTTACAATGGTGGTGATCACGCAACTGCTCACATGATATATGCTCGGTTTGTCACTAGATTTATGCACAAATTAGGGCTAATAGATAATCCAGAGCCATTTAAGAGGTTTTTATTTAATGGCAAGGTCACAGCTAGCGATGGCCAGATGTTTAGTAAGTCCAAAGGTAACGGCGTCGACCCATTAGAAATCATCAATCAAGGCTATGGCGCTGATGCACTGCGAACTTACCTAATGTTTGCTGCTCCATTAGATTTGTGGATTCGCTGGGACCCTCAAGGCGTACCGGGCGCCTATAGGTTTCTCAATCGCATCTGGAACATTACTCAAGATTATCTTAGCGCCGAACCAGCTACAGGTAATTCAGATGCACCGCTGAGGGTTATTCATAGGGCTATCAAAAAAGTCACAGAAGATTTAGAGGATCAGAAATTCAATACTGCTATCGCTACGATGATGAAGGCCACTAACGAGTTGTATGATATTAAGGCTAAGGACGGTGTAACTGGTTCTAGTGCATGGCGCGAAGCGGTAGAGTCATTGATTATGCTTGTGGCACCGTTCGCTCCGCATACAGCCGAAGAGCTATGGCATGAGCTTGGTCACGATAGCAGTGTCCATGTAGATAATTGGCCTGTTTGGAACGATAATTATCTAGTCGCAGATACCATAAATCTAGTTGTTCAGATCAATGGTAAGCTTCGAGCAACTATAGAAGCGCCAGCTGGTATTGATAGGGACAACGCTATATCTACTGCGCAGATTCATCCAAAAATAGCCGATCTTTTAGCAGACAAGACAGTCCAAAAAGCTATATATGTGCCAAACAAACTTGTTAATTTCGTTGTCTAGAGAGCTAGGGAGTCAGAGGGCAATAGTAGCTATTCGGCCCATTCAGTTTCAATTACAGCGACAGACTGCTCAATCGTCTGTTTGGGAGTAATCGGTGCTTTTTGGTCGTCTTGATTAAGGTTGGCACCCACTATAGTGGCGAGGGCCAAGCCACCGACTGCCAAAGCGGTTGCCTTGGTGAACGCCTTTCGTCGCACTTCGATACTGGAGTTTTTGACAAGGATTTCTTTGGTGTCG
>JAGQMT010000126.1 GCA_020428565.1 Candidatus Saccharimonadota bacterium
ATTGGATGAATGACTGTAAATGGTTGACATCACAAGATGCATTAGAGAAGATTGAGTATGAAGATATTGGTAAATTGATGCTTGTCGCACTCAATAAAATTAGGAAGGATAATCTTTAGGTTGGTTCATGCACGATATTAATAGGTACATAGATTTTGCAAAAGAAAGTCTGGGTGTGACTTTTGATAATCCGGAGCTGTTCGTGACGGCTTTGACTCATCGGTCTTATCTTAACGAACATCGTTCGACGGTCAAAGAACACAACGAGCGTTTGGAATTTTTGGGCGATGCAGTGTTAGAGCTAATCGTGACAGAGTATCTGTATACTAATTACTCTGAACCAGAAGGTATCTTGACTAACTGGCGAAGTTCTTTGGTTCGCACCGAGAGTATTAGCGCTGCTGCTAGCAAGTTGGGTTATGAGCCATATCTGAGGCTCAGCAAGGGCGAAAAGCGTGGTACGGATAGAGCTAGGGCGCAGATTCTTGCTAATAGTTTCGAGGCTGTTCTTGGTGCTGTTTATCTGGACAAGGGCTATGATACAGCCAAAGTTATTGTAGATAATAATATTTTGAGCACATTCGAAGAGATTCTCAAAACAGGGTCATGGCTAGATCCTAAGTCTAGGTTTCAGGAGTTGGCTCAAAGTGAACTAGGTCATACGCCGTTTTATAAAGTTGTAGACGAAACTGGTCCAGATCATGACAAAATATTTACAGTAGGTGTGTTTGTTGACGAGAAGCTCTACGGCCAAGGCTCTGGGCCAAGTAAACAGTCTGCACAACAGTCGGCTGCTGAAAAAGCTCTAGTCGAGTTATCCAAAAAGCCTACCGCTTAAGCCACGCAACGTTAGGATGTTTTGTGACATTATTGACAACAGAGGTCAATTTCTGTAAAATAAGTTAGTAAATTAATAAAGAAAGATTTAGGGATGTTAGTAATACGTCTTCAGCGTACTGGCCGTAAGGGTCACGCTCAATTCCGCGTAGTCGTTCAGGATTCACGTCGGACCCCTAGTAGTGGCAAGGTAGTTAAGCTATTGGGTCACTACAATCCACATACTAAAGAAGTAGTTATTGATGCTGAAAAGGCTCAATTCTATCTAGATCATGGCGCTCAGCCAACCAGTAGAGTGGCGATACTGCTTAGCAAGCAAGGCGTTAAATTGCCTGAATGGGTGAAGATTGACAGTCAAAAGACTCGTTCTGTCCGTAATCCAGATAAGCGTCGCAGTACTACTCCTGCGCCAGAAGTCGAAGAAGCACCTGTTGCAGAGACTGAAGCGCCTGCTACAGAATGAAATCTTTGTAAGTTCTGTGCATCAAAAACCCCGAGTGTTAGCTTGGGGTTTTTGATTGGATTATCAATGACATGAGCGTATCGTACTGGTACGATGAGTGGCAAAATAACTACCGACGAAATTATGGAGACCCTGCAAGACTTGATGCAGATGAACTCTGATGGATTTATTCGCCTAGAAAACCGTATGGATAACGTCGAAAGCGACTCGATAACGTTGAACAACGTCTCGATAACGTCGAACGGCACCTCAATGGTGTTGAATCGACGGTCAATTCTCACTCTAGGGAACTGGCGCATATCAAAGAGCGCTTAAATAGCATAGAAGATAAATTAGATATGCATAATAACGATATTTATGAGATTTATAAAATCCTTCAAAGACTAGAAAACAAACTAGATATCAGTGAAGAAGAACGTAAGCTAGCGACTAATACATTGAGTCAGGTCGTTGCCTGGGCTCAGCAGGTGGCGGCAAAAATCGGTGTCCCGCTTACTATTGCCAATACGAACTAGCTCTTGCTAGGCTTATTGGTGTATTTTTGTCTAAGCATAAGCAAACTATTTGCT
>JAGQMT010000127.1 GCA_020428565.1 Candidatus Saccharimonadota bacterium
CGAGCGCAAATCACTAGACCTCAGCCAATTCAACACTATCGCCCTGGACGAAGTAGACCGAATGCTCGATATGGGCTTTGTCAACGACGTGACCTATATATTGGAACACACCCATCCAGACCGACAATCCCTATTCTTCTCAGCCACAATGGATAACCGTGTCAGAACATTGATTGATAAATTCTCTAACGACCCAGTCACGATATCGCTCAAGCCAAGTAGCACTAGCGACAATGTTCATCAAGACGTAGTACGCTACAAGGCACTAGAAGAAAAAATAGACCGTTTGCACGATATCCTCATATCCGACACCGTCACAAAAGTAATCCTGTTTGATGAAACTCAGAGAGATGTCGAAAGACTTAGCAAAGAGCTAATCAACCGAGGCTTTGATGCCGATGCAATCCATGGTGGCAAGACCCAAGGCCAGAGACAACGCGCACTGCGCAGGTTCAAGCAGGACGAAATTAGTATCCTTGTAGCCACTGACGTTGCAGCCAGAGGCATAGACGTGTCTGACGTTACACATGTAATCAACTACTCTATCCCTCAACAATATGATGACTATATTCACCGTATCGGTCGAGCTGGACGAGCAGGCCAAATCGGCTATGCCCTCACCTTTGTGAAACACTAGCCTACACTAGATGTTGCCAAATACTAGCGAAACAAAAAATCAAGCCAAGCATTGAAGTTGCGCTCGTACTTTGAGCCAGTTCCCTCGATTGATTCTATCTTGGGCTCCTCTACAACTGGGTTGTCTACTGCGTGTTTTAATGCCACAGCCTTTGGCACTATCAGCATAGTTTCGCCAGGCAACGCCTTGTTGTATTGCTTTCTGGCAACTAGTTCTAGGTATTCATCTGTTTCTAAATATTTGTTGCGCAGTGCCAAATTAGCATTCTCCATCTGCTTAATTTCGTTTTGTTGTTTGAGCACCGATATCTTCTTTTGCCAGTCATAGTTGTCCTGGACAACTCGCACACCACTCCACGTCACCAACAATACGATAATCAAAAATATCAACAAACCCACATTACGAATATCATTGAGTGATTTGATATATACCATCACCCTATCTGTTGCTTTGTGATTTTTTAGTTTTTCTAACATATTTATGTAACAATTATAGCAGAGACTGCGTAACAGGAGGAACTATACCCATGGCGGAGCTTGCCGAATTAGACAACTACCAGCAAAGAGCTTGCAGATTGATTGATAAAAATGTATTTTTTGCCAATGATTTACAAAGCATCGCAATGGCCAAAGCCATCTGCGAGAGCTGTGTTATCATCCAAGAATGCTACGAAACGTCAATTGCCAATCGAGAATACTATGGCACTTGGGGCGGAGTCAGCGAAGACCAGCGTCAACGAGTTATCATCAATAAGAAACCAAAATCAGCCTAGTCAAAACCAAAGCGCACCGTATTGTACTATACCGCACAAAACAAAAATGCCGATTAACTCTAATCGGCATTTTATACATTGTCTCAAACCAACCTGAAATGGTGGGGGTGGCTGGACTTGAACCAGCGACCAAAGGATTATGAGTCCTCTGCTCTAACCACTGAGCTACACCCCCGTAGCATTGATAATTATTCAAGTAGTTAACAGAGAAGAGTATAGCACCAATAAAGATTTTTATCTAGACCAAAATCCGGCCAAGCGCAAACTTAGTACAATTACTATTCCAAAAAGTCTGTAAATTCCTGACCAAGATTAGAAAGCACATATACCAGCAAAGCTATGCTGGCCACCAACAACAATAATAATATTACAAACCTCTTGCGTTCAGCGCTGTGCTGTTTCATTCTACCGCC
>JAGQMT010000128.1 GCA_020428565.1 Candidatus Saccharimonadota bacterium
GGCATAGTTTGATGAAGATACTGACGCTAGGATGGGAATTACCACCACACAACAGCGGCGGACTTGGCGTAGCATGTTACCAGCTGTGTAAAGCTCTCTCCAAAAAAGACATAGATATAGAGTTTGTACTTCCCTACACTGCTGAGCATGATGTGGACTTTATGAGGGTGACATCTGCACTTCCACAAAATGTCACGGACGTTATCAAAAGTGGTATCGCCTATGATAGCTACAAATACATCTATAGCGACGGTAGTGAGGAGTGGATGGATATTTATACACAGCAGGCCGTGTTTGAGCAGTCGGTTGGTCGTTTGGTAGAAAAACTAGAGTTTGATGTCATACATGCCCATGATTGGCTGACATTTAGAGCCGGTATTCGTGCTAGACTGGCTACGGGTCGTCCACTAGTTTTGCATGTGCATTCTATAGAGTCGGATCGTTCTGGTCGTTCGGGCGGTGGCAATCCTTTGGTGCGTGAGATTGAGGGTATGGCGTTTATGATGGCTGACAAAATCATAGCCGTTAGTTACCTGACCAAATATGCTATATCCAGAGAGTACGGTATACCATTGTCGAAGATCGAAGTTGTCCACAATAGTATCGACCTAGAGATGGTGAGTGAATTACAGGGTGATAGCGTTCATCGTTATTTGACTAAGATGAAAGCTGATGGTTATAAAGTCGTGATCAATATTGGACGTTTGACTATTCAAAAGGGTCTGCCTAATTTGCTATATGCGGCCAAAGCAGTGATTGATAAGGTGCCAAAAACTTTGTTTTTGATTGTTGGTGCTGGTGAGCAGTACGAAGAGCTAATTGAGCTAGCCGCTAATTTGGGCATAAGCCGAAATGTGATATTCACTGGTTTTCAGCGTGGTAAAAATTGGCAAGATAGTTTTGCTATTGGTGATTTGTTCGTCATGCCATCGGTATCCGAGCCATTTGGTCTGACGCCACTGGAGGCTGTTGGTTATGGTACGCCATCGCTTATATCGAAGCAATCAGGTGTAGCTGAGGTCTTCGATAATTGCCTCAAGGTGGACTTCTGGGATGTTCGTGAAATGGCCAATCAAATCACCGCTGTTGTGGGTAATGAATCACTACGCGATGAACTACATGCTAATGCCCTGCGTGAGTATGGTCGATTGTCTTGGGGTTCGGCTGCTGACAAGTTGGTCGGATTGTATAGACAGCATAATGATGCTTCAGGAGTGAGCCATAGACGAGAGGTGGCTTTGGTATGAACAACAAATCTATAGTCTTGTATCTGCACGTTCATCAGCCTTATCGCATCAAAAACTATACTATTTTTGAGGCTGGAGTTGACCATGATTATTTTGGGGCTGATTACAACGCCAAAGAGTCAAATGAGCGAGTTATTCGTAAGGTCGCCGAGAAATCATATTTACCAACCAATAAGTTACTGAAAGAATTATTAGACAAGCATCCAGAGTTTCGGATTAGTTTATCGATAACTGGTACGGCCATAGAGCAATTTGAGCGTTGGGCACCAGAGGTGCTAGAAAGTTTTCGGGAGATTGTGGCCACTGGTAGAGTCGAGATTGTCGCCGAGACTTATTATCATAGTTTGGCGTTCTTTTATTCGCGTGAGGAGTTTGAACGACAGGTACGGATGCACCGTGAGAAGATTCAGTCGATATTTGGACAAATACCGTTGGTCTTTAGGAATACAGAGCTAGCTTATAACAATGATCTTGCTCATTGGGCAGAACAAGCAGGCTACAAAGGTATTTTGGCCGAGGGCTGGGATCCTGTGCTGGGTTGGCGTTCGCCA
>JAGQMT010000129.1 GCA_020428565.1 Candidatus Saccharimonadota bacterium
TACTGAGTTTCGTCATCATGCCGTTCACCATATCTATCAAATGACCGTAATACTTCAACCGTTGAACCATCAAGCGGATTAGTTGTACTTTCGTATGGACTCTTTACAAATGCGTCATCAACAAGACTAAGGTTTTCCTCGTCTAACCTGTCGGCGAATAGGCTGGCTTGTTGTGTCAAAACCTCAGTACTAGCGTTACCTGTTTTGTCGTACAAACTAATAGCCACATCAATTTTGTCTACATCACCGCCAGTAGCCCCAAAATATGGCACACTGTAGTTTACGTTTGCAGTAGGTGGCAAAATAGCCGCTGATTCAAGCTGAGACCGAAGTTCTGAGGCGGCTTGTGTCGAATCAACACCCTCCTTAAAATTAATAGTGATTGCAAAAAAGTTCGCACCACCCGTAGACTGCATCGAACTAACATCATCACGACTGTTAATGACATCAATTATAGGTACGACAACATCCGAGTCAACCTTGTCGGCGTCATTAGCAAAATAAACACCATTAACTATCACTAGCGGTACGTTAACGCTAGGAAAGCCCTCTCTGTTCATCAGAGTGCCGTAGCTCAAAATTCCAAATATTGTTAAAGACAACCACAAAAAAGCACTCAAAACTTGTCGATCAAAAAAGAACAGCGAAATTTTAGATAACAACTTATCCTTTGGCTTAATGGCCGTCTTCTGATTAGTAGCACCCATGTACAATAACCCTCCGTAATTGCTTATATCAGAATAGCAGATTTTGTTGATGTCAAGCAAACAATATCTATGTCAGATCGCAGAAACCTAGGCTCTAGACTTCGCATATGACAACCCGTCAACACACGTCTACCTCTGAAATCTAATCAATAGTGGGGATTGAATTGCCCGATCGCAAAAAGCTACTTGATCGATGTTTGTAATCTCGACCGTAGAACCACGCCCAAACTCAATACTCTGATTAGTGGAAGTCTTGCCAAGAATCGCTATAGCAAGAGGTGAATCTAAGTCCACCACTTCAACATCATCACTATCTGGGTATAAATCCCTGCAACCAACAATATCTACCCGAAATGCTTCACCATCCCCAATTACAGACACCCGGCTGCCAATCGTCGCTCTCGCTTCAGTAACGTCGGGGTATCCAACCACCAAAGCGCCAATCATCTTGCCAACTTTATCAATCTTTACGATCCTAGCGTCATCAAGCTGAGAATCAAAAAAGCAAGACTCCGTGTCTTGCTCGTTAGTCGCATCACCTTCCAAATTTATCTCCTGCAAAGCCCGTTGCGTACTACGCCCTTCCTGTAGACGCAGAAAATCATCAGCTCGTCGTATTGCCAAATATTCATGAGGCAACAAGAAGTAACCGAAGTTAGTTTCGGGCAACTCAAGAAAATCCTGATTTGACAGCTCCACCCTAACGGTTTCGTTAGATAGCCTACTCATACTCGCAATTTATACCACAAAATACAGTTTGTCAATAGACAAACTGTATTTCTCGACTAAACTGAAGGTAATCTATGAACTAACTTTTCTTTTTGCTAGTCTTTGTAGAATCGTCTTCTTTGGCTTCGGTATCGTCCGAAAGCCCTTTGCGTAACCCTTTGGCCGATTCACCAATTGACTTAGAAAGCTTTGGTAATTTGTTAGCGCCAAACAAAAGTAACGGTATTAACAAGATGATAATTAACTCAGGTGCACCTAATCCAAAGTATACGGGTGTCGCTATTTAGTTAGCTAGCTTTGTCGCATTGTTAGTGGGAATTTTCCGAATCAACCAACATCAAATACCGGCCATATT
>JAGQMT010000012.1 GCA_020428565.1 Candidatus Saccharimonadota bacterium
CCACGGAATTACGTGACAAGATTTTGCGTGGCCAAGAAAAATTGTTCCAGGTATCAATCTATGTGGCAATTACTGCCAAGGATCTTAGTGAACTTAATAAAACAACCAGACTGCTAGAAACTGCTTTATCGGCTCGATTGTTTTATACCAAAGTTGCTCGTTACCAACAGCTTGAGGGTCTGCAAGCTGTTCTGCCTCGTGGTGAAGATAAGCTGAATCAGAGACGAAACCTCGATAGCTCATCAGTTGCTCTGACGTTCCCGTTCATGAGCTCAGAACTAGTGCAAGAATCTGGGATCTTGTACGGTGTAAACAAATCAAATAATTCACTCGTGATTTTAGATCGATTTAGTCTTAACAATGCTAACAGTATTGTCTTTGCGCAAAGCGGATCAGGCAAAAGCTATGCTACGAAGGTTGAAATCTTGCGACAACTAATGCAGGGCACGAAAGTGATTGTTATCGATCCTGAGCGTGAGTATAAAAGGCTTAGCGAATCTGTTAATGGTACATATATCAAGTTGTCGGCTAAGAGCAGGGAGAAAATTAATCCCTTTGATCTAGCGACTACTAAACGAAGTAAGAACGATCTGTCAGAGCACACACAAGATCTTATAGAAGTCTTGTCACTTATGGCCGATGGTTTAAGTCCTAGAGAAAAAGCCGCTCTCGATAAGGCAATCTTAAAGATATACAAGCAAGCTAAAACCGCACCCCCACTCTTGGAAGATCTATACACCGAGTTACATAATCTTGGTCAGATAAAACTGTGCGAGCGACTTGAGAAGTATATTTCGGGTAGCTTAAGTGAGGTCTTTAATTCCCAGACCAACATCAAGCTTGATAACCGTCTGATTATTTTCGACATTAAGGATATGCCAGAGAGCCTAAGGCAGATCATGATGTTGATTATTGCTAATTTTGTTCAGAATCAAGTCAAAGTGAGTCCTGAGAAGCGCCTACTGGTAATTGATGAGGGCTGGTTACTTCTCGAACACGAGGAATCAGCACGTTTTGTAGCTGGGCTTGTTCGACGGGCTCGTAAATACTACCTTGGTGTATCGATAATATCCCAGCAAGCTAATGACTTTCTGAAGAGTGACTATGGTCGTGCTATCGCATCACAAAGTAGCCTAAGAATTCTCATGCGACAAGATACAACAACCATTAAAAACGTTGTTTCCGAATTCCACTTGAGTGAGTACGAGGAGAATTTCCTTCTTACTTGCGAGAAAGGTGATGCGTTGATAATCGCTGACCAGAACCACGTGGCAGTAAAAGTGGTTGCAGCCGAGAAGGAACACCCGCTTATTACGACTAATCCAGCGGAGCTGTACCGTATATGAGGTTCGTTCTTTGGTTTGCTCGTAAAACGAGTGTTGAACTAAAGATAGTCTTCGCTACGCTTGTGATCTTGCTTGTATTGCCCCTAATATTAGTGGTCATAGTTTCGGCATCAGGCCTAGCAGCTGCCAGCCAAGCTTTAGCAAGCCTAAATCCAATAACTCACCTGGTAGAGGTCTTTGATGCTGACGGCAATAAAGTTCATGAACTGGAGTTATCGACGGTATGGCCTACGACTGGCTACGTATCAGATGAATTCGGCACCCATGATACCATTCGACGACTACTTGGGCTGAATCGTCATACTGGTATTGATATTGCTAACGAGCGAGGCCTTTTTGGAACACCTATTACTACCTTTATGGCTGGTCGAGTAGTGATGGTTGATTCGGTTGACGACTCATCGTGTGGCATAAACGTAAAGATAAACCATGGGCACGGTATTAGCTCGTTGTATTGCCATATGCAATCGACTCCAGCAATCGTGAATGCAGAGGTTAAGCCAGGAGACATCATAGGCTACATGGGAAGCACCGGAGCTTCAACTGGGTCGCACCTACACTTTCAAACAATGGTGTACGGAATACCTGTGAATCCACGTACTTTCATGGTTGGCCAACCTACAGGAACTTACTAATTATGGATACACAACAAATACTACATACATTGCTCATAGCTGTTCGAATAGGGCTGGTAATTATTGTTCTTGGCATTGTTATTGCAGGACTACGGAAGTTTTATCGGTTGTTTTACTTGGTAAAACGATCCGTTGCAGTACTTGAGTTAACCCCACCATCACGGGGAGATCGTACCCCGGAGGCAACTGGCCAGTTGATATTAAGTCTATTTAGCCTGTTAAACGTTCAAAACTTTTATGAGAAGCTTATTGGCCGGAAAGACACGGTATCTTTTGAGATTGAATCTACTCGTAGTGGTGGTATTCGCTACCTAATTTACTGTAATGCTAGACACGTCCAGAATATTGAGCATTTGATAGCCTCATACCTTCCTGAAGTAAGAGTTAAAAACATTGATGATTACATGACTAGACTAGAGGAGAAGAACTTCAAGGTTTATGAGTTTAGGCAGAAGGCTCACTTTGCCTATCCCCTAAAAAGCTATGAGCAACTAGAAGCTCACGATCCAATGGCATACATAACCAATGCGATGACGAAGTTAAAGAGCGATGAGGTCATGGCCTACCAGGTAGTAGCTCAGCCGATTCAGAGTCGAGAGGCAGATTTACTGATCAGAAAAATTATGACGAACGATAATCTGATGCCAAGACTTGGCCGTAGCCCAGTGCCAATATTAGGCTGGATTACAAAGTTCATCAATTCTGTACTATTTGGCGCCCTTGATATTGTGACCGATATCTTTCACGGTAGTAGTCGTGAAGCCTATGCATCAAGTCGGCGCGATCTTGAGTACAAGAAACAGGTTGCGATGGGAATTAAACCAGTTAGGACACTCTCCTACTTTGAGCACGAACAAGTCGAGGCTATAAGTAGCAAATTGCAACAACCATTATTCCAGGCCGATATCCGCATTCTTATAAAGACCAGTGATAAGCAAGAACTAACATCACGTCGAAAGAGCATTGATGCGGCCTTGGGCCTCTTTGCTACGCCTAAGTATCAACGCTTTGTTATGCGTTATGGCAAGCACTATCTTTTGCAGCGCTATGAACGACTGAGCTTTCTGTATAGGTTACCGTCATTTTTAGCAGCGCATAGAAGTACACTTGCAGTATCTGAGCTAGCCAGCCTATATCACTTTCCTCATACCCAAGCTGCCAAAACCGAGAATGTCGTAAAGTCACTTAGCAAGACCCTGCCAGCACCAATATCCCTGAAGGGTGACAACAAGCTTGATGTATTGATTGGCGAAAATGTGCACCAGGGTACTCAAACTCCAATTGGGTTAACCGAAGCCGAACGTGAGCGTCACCTCTATATTATTGGTGGTACAGGTAATGGTAAGACAACTATGATCCTGTATCAGATAGTCCAAGATATACAGAACGGTAAAGGCATTGCCGTAGTTGATCCCCACGGCGACTTGGCAGAAAAGATCCTGCACTACATCCCAGAAAACCGAATCAAAGATGTAATCTACATGAATCCTGATGACCTAAAGCACCCAGTTGGCATGAACCTACTGGAGCTAACGCCAGACCTTGAAGGTGATGACCTGCTCAGAGAAAAAGATATTGTAACTGAAGCAACTGTGTCTGTGCTGCGTAAGATATTCTCCGAAGATGACTCTGGTGGCCATCGTATTGAATATGTCCTGCGTAATGCTATTCAAACTGCTCTGACACTTGAAGACCCAACCTTGTTTACAATCTTCAAACTACTCAATGATGCTAAGTTTCGTCGTAAAGTTACTAGTAATCTGGAAGATGAGAATCTGCGTGACTTCTGGAAGAATGAGCTTGGTAAGGCTGGTGAGTTTCAGCGCGTGAAGATGGCGGCCGGTATTACAGCTAAGATTGGTCGCTTCCTGTTTTCGGCATCAGCTCGGGCCGTACTTGAACAGCCAAAATCGACTATCAACTTTGAGGATATTCTAGCCGAACGAAAAATCCTGATTTGTAACTTCTCAAAAGGTCTCCTTGGTGATGACACCTCCACCCTATTTGGTACGACTGTGCTTGCAAAGCTTCAGACAGCATCCTTGCGTCGTGCACGACTAAAAGTCAAAGATCGTGTGCCATTCTATCTTTATGTCGATGAGTTTCAAAACTTCGCGACCATGAGCTTTGTTCAGATGCTTAGCGAAGCTAGGAAGTATAAACTGTTTCTTGTTATGGCTGAACAGTCCACTTCCCAACAGGATCAGCAAAGACTAGTTGATATTATTCTGGCTAATGTCGGTACGGTCGTATGCTTCCGTTCTGGCAGTCCAGCAGATGAGCGTTTAGTGCTACCACTATTCAGCCCGTACATTGAACAAGGAGAGATCGCTAATCTACCTAGCTTTAATTTCTACGCACGTATTGCTGCAGTAAATTCACAAGAGCCCATGTCAGGGATTACGGTTTTACTAGATAGCGATGGTAGTGAGGTTATGGCTAAAAAAGTTATAGCATCATCACAAAAACTATATACCAAAAAGACTAAAATAACTCCTGTACCCAAAAAAATAAATGTGCCTACCAAGTTCACAAATACACCACGAAAGAAGGGTCGGACGAAAGAAAAGTCATACGATGAGTTAGCTAAGAGTCAAAACATTGAATAAGAAGTTAACCTGGAGAAACCTTAGAAAGTTAGTATAATAACTTTATGAAATTACTTCTTACATCGGCAGGAATAACAAACCAGAGCATTGCCACTACCCTCATTGAACTGTGCGGTAAGTCAGCAGAAGATATCAAAGTTGGTTTCGTTCCTACTGCAGCCAATGTAGAAGAAGGTAATAAAGACTGGTACATAAACCAGTTTACTAACCTTCACAAGTACGGTTTCGGCTGGGTAGATGTTATTGACCCAAGTGCTGCAGACGTGGACTGGAAAGGGCGACTCAAAGAAGTTGACGTCATTTTTGTCAGTGGTGGCAACACCTTCCACCTACTGAACCAGTACAGAAAGACAGGTTTTGACGAATGGCTACGTGATAATCTCGAATCTAAAGTATATGTCGGTGTTAGTGCCGGCACTATCATAACCACACCTTCACTTGATGTTTGTACAATTGAGCCACGTGACCCTAACTTACCCGGACTTGATGATATCACTGGTATGCACCTTGTTGATTTTGAGATTGAGCCACATTGTGATGAAGAACGATTCGTTATCATGCAGGAATATGCAAAAGGCAGCCAAAACAAAGTTTACGCAATTGATGATGACTCTGCTCTAAAAATCGTTGATGAAAATATTGAAGTTGTGAGCGAAGGTGAATGGAGAAAATATGAGTAGACACATTGTGATCTATTCTCATGGTTTTGGTGTTCATAAAGATGATCGTGGTCTCATGACAGATATTGCTGCAGCTTTACCTGAGTGCGAACATATTCTTTTTGACTACAATATCTTTGACGAAGAAACTAACACCATGACAGTCAGCCCGCTCAATGCCCAAGTTGCAAAACTGAAAGAGAAGCTTGAGAACCTCGGGAACGATCCTGATACAACTATTGATCTAATTGCTCACTCTCAAGGTTGTATCGTTGCTGCAATTGCAAGGCCAACGAATGTACGAAAGATGCTATTTCTTGCCCCGCCAGACAACCTAGATAAAGACAGGCTTATTAGATTCTTTGGTGAGCGTCCGGGCAGCCATATTAATTTAGATGGCGAGTCTCGTATCCCTAGACGCGATGGAACGACTACTATTATTCCTGCATCGTACTGGGATAGCATCGAAGCTCCTCAGCCTATACGACTATATAACCGACTGCCAGCTAACTCAGAAGTTAAATTCTATATTGCCAACGAGGATGAAGTACTCGGCATGTCTAATTTTGATCAAACGGATCAAGCAATAGATTTAATTCAAGTTCCTGGTAACCACGACTTTAACGGCGAATACAGAGCGCCTCTTTTAGACATGCTTAAACAGGAGATAGAAGATGTCTAAAGTTTCAATTCTCCAGTGGAACATCTGGTATCTTGAAGATATTAAGAATATCGCTCAGTTCTTGAATGACAACAAAGCCGATGTAATTTGTTTGCAGGAATTGACTATTAATTTTGATAAACAGAATCATATACATACCCCAAACTACATCGCTGAGCAGCTTGGCTATCATGTTTACTTTCAGGAAATAACTTTTGCAGACAAAGAGATAAAACTTGCCAATGCAATATTTAGCAAATACCCAATTACTAGTTCTCGAACAGTTTGGATAAACCAAGAACAAGGCTCTGGTAGTTATGATGACGAAAACCGTACTTATGTAGAAGCAGTTATTGATGTAAATGGCACAGAATTAACTATTGGAACAGTTCATATGTCATATACGCACAAGTTTGAGCCGTCACAACGCAAGTTTGAAGAAACAGAAGAGCTGGCCAAGGCTATTGCAGAGAATAAAAGTAACTTTATTTTAACCGGTGACTTCAATGCAGTACCTAACTCAAAAGTCATACGTACAATCGAAAAACATGTGAAGAATCTTGGCCCAGAATATGAAGAGAAAACATGGACTACCAAGCCCTTCTCCTATAATGGCTTTGAGGCTAATACCTTAGATTGGCGGCTAGATTATGTGTTTGGGTCAGAAGATATTAAAGTGGAGTCATCCGAGATTCTAGATACCAAATTCTCTGATCATCTACCAATACTAATTAAGGTCACTTTATGAAAATTGATATAAACGAAAAAATACTCAGTCAGCCACCCAGGAATGGCAAGTTCTATCTAATTGCGATAGATGGACGAGGTGGTGCCGGAAAAACAACTCTGACGGAGTATATTGCTAAGTTATTACCCGAGTTTACGATCCTAAACGGAGATGAATACTTCGAGCCTGCAAAGAATACTATTGCCTTTGGCGCTTTCAATGAAGAACGCTTTGAAAGAGAAGTTTTGGAAAAGTTGCGTAATAATGAGGCAACCTTCACATATCATCCCTATGACTGGCACAAGAAGCCACATCTTCAAGACAAAGAACTAAACATTACTAGGGGCATCATCATTGAACGTAGTTCTAGTTTTGCCTTCAAGCTTGATTACGACCTAAAGATTTGGGTTGAAACTCCAGCCAAACTTGCACTACAACGTGGTCAAGAACGAGATGAAATGCCATTAGAACAAGGCTATCGTTCATGGAAAGAAGTCTGGCAACCACAGGAAGATGCCCATTTCGAAAAGTACAGGCCTCTTGAGACTGCAGATATCGTCATAGATGGCACTATGCCATTTGATGAACAGTTGAATTAAGAAGTTGTCTGCTTCTTCTTTGCTACTTTTATCTTCTCTTTATCTATAACATTCAATAAATCTGGATTATCTTTGCGTAGCAATATGTAAGGTCCATTAGGTATTGCTCGGGCCTTTAACTTACCTTGTCTTATAAGTTTGCGTATGGTTTGTACGTGAAGATCTCCTTTCCAGGCAAGAGTCGAGTCTGTGACACTCTTTTCATTATTCCAGTCGCCACAGATTGATCCTGGTATCTTTTTCTTATTAACTGCATCCTGGCAATTCATACATTTAAAGCCCCATTTGTCATACCATCCATCATTTTCATAGACACTCCTATGACATAGCGAACAACTGCGACCCTTACCTTCAAGTGAGAACCCCTTTGGCTCATCTTTCAGGCGATTCTTTAGTTGGCGATCTTTCATGTCTATTTCAATAAGAAGATCAACAAGTCCAACTAGATTTTGGGCAGACCGCCTATATTCTTCGTCGGTATCGTAATGGATACCTTCTTTTTTGCACAGATCCTTAAACTCTTTTAATAATTTGTCTGAAATTTTGTGATAGTGCATAGCAGCCTCCTTATTAACACATATAGTGTGGCACTGAAGGAGTATATATAAAAAGAGACTTCCGTCCTCTCGCAAGTAACTGACGTAAGCCTCTTTAGCTTAAGTATACACATATCAATAATAAATCCCAGGAATGCTAGGCTTTACTTTCCGTAGGTCTTGTATTTTACAGACCGAGCAAAGCCATCAAGGTAGTACAAGTCTCCACCTTGACGGCTTTG
>JAGQMT010000130.1 GCA_020428565.1 Candidatus Saccharimonadota bacterium
TTAAAAACCCATCTTTCGACGGGTCTTTCAAATTGGTGGGGGTGGAAGGAATTGAACCTTCGACCAATCGGTTATGAGCCGACTGCTCTAACCACTGAGCTACACCCCCGTGTCGGTAGGACACTGCGATTATATCAGAATTTACCCCTGTAGACAAAGAGATAATGAGATGTGATATTATCAACTGAATGCCAAAAAGTTTTTTAGATATAGATACACAGTACTATTCCCTTTTAGATCGACATTTTTATAGCGAAACAGATACGACAGCACTACAACAAGAGTTGCGTATTGGACGCCGAATCGTTACTTTGTCGAGTTTGCCAAATATCAATCGGTTGGCCTTGTTAAAACGTTTACCAAATAAATGCGCCGATAGTATTTATGATATCTCGGTTACTCAGGCCTTGGAGTTATCGGAACAGTATGATTTTATATATAATGTTTTTGCCGTATCTTCGGTTGTCGAATATTCTAAATGGCTTCGCCAAAGCAAAGCATCTAATAATTTAGGCTCATTAATTTTTAATATCGATCATACAATCGAAGCGCTCGCCAAGTATGTCGATAATCAAAACCTCATATTTTTAGATGCTTCTTTAAAAAATCAAGATAAAGTAACCCTGACCTTAAGCGACATTTGCTATGGATATATTGATATAGAAAAATCAGAACTAGCTAGAAATGTTGGAGCGGTGTTATTAGGTGACTTAGAAGAACTATCCATGAAGGCAACGACGTAAAGCTAAGTTAATAGTTAGTTAGCCGGGGCATTACGCATTATTGACTGACAGGTATTAATAGTATACAATAGGCTATATTATGTCAGAAGTTCCATCTATTAATTCTAATGTCTATCCAGATGTACCGATGGTCACCAGAAGGCGAGATTCCGTAATTAACTATGGTCAATTAAGTGATGTTCGCAAACAGAATATGGCCAGTCGTGTGGCTAGAGTATTTTTACTGAGTCCAAGTCAAGACAGGGTGTTGCTACAGTTACGAAATGACAGTTCTGGTAACCCTAGTGCTTGGGATTGTAGTGCCGAAGGATGGGTCTACTCAACAGATGTATCGGCTACTGGCGAATGTGGCGATTACAAGATGGCTGCACTTCGTGAAACTAATGAAGAATTAGGATTAGTCTATGATTCAGAACAGATGACCGAAATCGGGCATTACCTACTAGATATTGCAGGAATTAATCCAGCAGAATGGACTAAACTTTATGCCGCTACTTATGATATGGGGCAACAAGACAGAGTTAAGTTAAGTGATGAAGTTTCTGATGTAAAGTGGTTTAACGTGGTTGATGCTTATGATTGGGCCCAAAATGAACCAGAAGTATTTGAGGCTGGTGCACCATTAGCTCTTAGTTATTTGTCACAATATTCCGCTCAATAATCTTATAATCTTCGTTGAACAATTAACTTGTTTTTAGCAATAAAATTTTCAACATAGATGCTCTTTCTTTGATCCTTGCGTCAAGCACATACACTGCATGGGCGAGCCCACTAGTATTAATTTAGAACACCTTTTCAATGATCTCTTCCTCTTGAAAGAGAGGTTTGAGGCATTAGGAATGACAATTAAAGATGGCAAAGTATACTTGCCAGACATCGAGGAGCTATACAATGCGTAGTATTGGATTTGGTGCTATTACTCGTCTCTATGTCAACCTCTAACTTTCTGCAACACTCTGTCTTTTCGTTTTAGCGCCGGTAGGCGCATGAGGCTGGCAGCGTAAGCCGCCAGACTCATCCTGAGTG
>JAGQMT010000131.1 GCA_020428565.1 Candidatus Saccharimonadota bacterium
GCACCCATACGGCTAAATAATCACGTCCGAACTTCGTCACGTTACCTCAATCATCAGGTAGTAACAATAGTTATACACAGGACATTTAAAACAATATCCATAAACATGTTGACACTGCCTACTCATCGTAATAATATATGTCTAAGCACTGAATAAAAAAAGTGCTCAAAAACAAAAAGAACCTCGGTGACAATGGACTCTCGCAAGCCATTGTCACCACCAAAAACAAGATGTGTACGTAAAAAATAAAACTACATATTTACTCACAAACTAACGCCTCCTAACCTAGGAGGCGTTAGTTATTTATGCCTATGCTTGCATTTTTTGCTACGTCGCTCGTACAATCTAAACCAGTATCTAAAGTCATAAGATAGGAGCCGTATGTCGATTGCAACAAAGAGCATAATAGACTCGGGATCAGCCGGAGTTCTAATAGACATCGAGTGCCACCTATCTAACAGCCTACCTGGCATCACAATCATAGGCGTTGCCAGTAAGTCAGTAGACGAAGCTAAAGAGAGGCTCAAAGGAGCCTTTGCCAGTAGCAAACTTAACTTACCCAAAAAGAAAGTAACGATTAATCTAGCACCAGCAGATATACCCAAGGAAGGTAGCGGATTCGATCTCGCAATTGCACTGTCTATACTAGTTGCAACACAACAGATACCTGCTGGTGTCGCTGAATATATCGCACTGGGAGAACTAGGACTCGATGGAACAGTGAGACCGATTAGGGGCATCCTCGGTAGATTGATCAAAGCTCAAAAACTTGGCTATACAAAATTCATCATACCAACCGCCAACGCAAAACAAGCCAATCTCATACCCAACATAGAATTCCTAGCCGTAAATAGCATTGATGAAGCGGTACAGTCGTTAGCAACAGACATCAAACCAACAAAAAGTTCATCCGTACATATACAAAATACCACCAACCATAAACCAGCTCCGAACTTCAACGAAGTCATTGGCCAAAACACAGCCAAAAGAGCTATGGAAATTGCAGCAGCTGGCCAACACAACATCATGCTTTCTGGCGCACCAGGAACTGGCAAGAGTATGCTAGCCAAGGCCCTACCGTCCATACTACCCGAACTGAGCCGCGAAGAAGTGATAGACACAACTTAAATACACAGCCTCGCCAACCCAAATTTTGACACCCTAATATCAACCATACCTTTCAGGAGCCCTCATCACAGCTCTAGTAGTGTTGCTATTATTGGTGGTGGCGCCAAGCCACGCCCCGGTGAGATCAGCCTTGCGCACAACGGAGTCCTACTGCTAGATGAGCCCCCTGAGTTCAACCGATCGACCATCGAAACACTAAGGCAACCACTAGAAGATCGAGTCATTAGCATATCCAGAGCAAAAGACAGTGTTCAATTTCCAGCTAATTTCATATTAGTAGCCACCAAAAATCCCTGTCCGTGCGGATTCTATCAGACAGACAAAGACTGTATCTGCACCCCAACTCAAATAAATCAATACAACAAAAAAATATCTGGACCAATCCTTGATAGAATTGACCTATACGTAGATGTAGAGCCAATAGACCACACAAAATTACTGAATCTCGAAGAAGGTACAGAAAAAAGCGAACAAATAGCAAAGAGAGTTCTTAAAGCCAGACAGATACAATTAAACCGGAGTGGCAATCATGGCTCCCTTAATGGGTCGCTTGGCACCAAAGACATCAAAAAAGTTGCAAACCTA
>JAGQMT010000132.1 GCA_020428565.1 Candidatus Saccharimonadota bacterium
TTGCGATAGTTCTAGCGAATCTTTGCTGTACTTACGATTCATAAAAATATAGAGTCCATTGAGGGCTACTGCAGACATGAATAGAGCCGGAGATAGCGGCTGTTCGGTAACAACACGAGGGGCAACAATAACTGCCATAGACGTTAAGGATGCGCCATTGATCATGGTAGTCTGTCTTGCAATGCGATTATTGACTTGTTTTCGCATCCAGTCTTTTGTCGTCGCAGTAGTCTCTAGTCCGGCTGTCTCGGCTACCATGCCCGCGATAATTTGAGGTACTCGCTGCTCAATGTCTTCTGTCATACTGAGGCCTTGTTCATTCAGTAAATCTCGTGCTTCTATAAAATCCTCTTCGTTTAATTCAAGTTTAGAGCGTATATAAGAAGTTACTCCTTGCTCTACCCATTGTTGTATGTCTTGTCTAGATTCTGTTAATCCAATGACGATATTGAGACCCTGTTCTGTCACGGTGCCTCTTGACGCCACGCCACCAATTCTGCTGTGCATTGTGTCGTGGTTTATTTCATCATGCCCAACCAGTATTACGCTAATCTCTGGTTCGAGAAGCCTTTTGATAAGCCTTGAATCTTCATCTTGGGTTAACCTTTCTCTATTGGGTCGTGCTGGGGCAATGGTATCTGCACTGGTTAAGCCTAGGGGGCTGAGCTCGTAGTCGGCATGTGCGGCTTCGGTCACATGCAGGTCTCCCCATTGGTAAGGTATGCTATATTGCATAGATAGTTCTAGCTCGGGTGTTTGTGGTGTATTTCTTCTTAACATACTATCTGCTTATTATAACATGAAATACATCAAAATCAAAATAGTTCTTTAAATGTCCTTTTGGGTCATTTGGAATTGACGTATATATGCTTAACAATAAGTAACGATAAACCAGTTAACAATTGACTAGTTAATTATATTTTTGGTATAGTATTTTTCGTGATGAAAGATCGGGAAGATTTAATAGTTGCGTTTTTGGAATCATACAAGCATATGCATATGTTATTCTGGAAGGCGTTGTCCGAGGCTATGAGTTCAAATAATGAACTATCTCCTGGGCTGTATGCGGTTCTTATGCATGTCGATAGTTCAGGCAAGCTGTCGCAAGGCCAAATCGCCGGTATGCTCAAGCAATCCGATGCCGCTATCAGTAAGAAGATTACACAACTCCAGAAGCAGGGGTTGGTAAGGACTGAAATTCTGACAACTAATAGGCGTAAGATTCAAGTTTCGCTGACGGACGAAGGTATCGCTTTGCGCAACGATGTTCATAGTCAAGTCATTCGTTTGATGAGCGATCTACTGAGAGGTGTCTCTGACGACATCCTCAATTCTATGATTAGCAATAATACGTTTTTGGAATCACATGTACGACAATCATTAGAAAAGATAAGAGAGGGAAATCATGACAAAAAATAAGACCGTTAATACTAAATATGTAGATGACTCATCAAAAGGCATATCAAAAGAAATCCACAAAAGACGCTGGAAGATTCTAGCAACCTTGTGTGCTAGCTTGATGCTAGTTAGCATTGGTAATAGTAGTCTGAATCAGGCTTTGCCTACTTTGGCGAGAGAGCTTAGCTTGACTAATTTGCAGTTGACCTGGATTGTTGATATCTACCCTCTGTTATTTGCCGGTCTTTTGTTTACCTCTAGCGCCGTGGCTGACCGATATGG
>JAGQMT010000133.1 GCA_020428565.1 Candidatus Saccharimonadota bacterium
CGGCAAATTATTGCGTGTACAGCAAGCTATTGGGCTTAGATAATCGTGACCTATTCACTAAAAATCAACGAAGATAACCGAGGCAAAAGAATCGACAAACTCTTGGCCGAACAGTTACCTCAGTTTCCGCGCACAGCCTTACAAAAGCTCTTCACACTAGAAAAAGTCACCCTCAACCAGAATATTGCGCGCCCAGGTGCAAAGCTAAGAACGGGCGATATGATTGTTGCAGATTTAACACCGCTAGACGTAAAGATTGCTGACATAGACCTACCTATCATTTATCAAGACAAAAACGTACTCGTCATCAATAAGCCTTCGGGAGTTATTAGTCACGCTAGAGGGCGGTACTTCGATGAACCGTCTGTAGCATCATTTGTGCGTCAGATTTCCCACCAACAGGGTGAACGTGCTGGCATAGTCCACAGACTAGACCGAGCAACATCAGGCGTAATGATTACAGCCAAAAATCAAGACACCCTAAGCTATCTGCAAAAGCAATTCTCTAACAGAAGTGTCAAAAAAACCTACGTAGCCATCGTGGCAGGTCGCCTACCCACAGAAATCGGTGTTATTGATATGCCAATTGGACGTAATCCTAATAAACCACAGACTTTCATGGCCACCAAAGATGGCCGAGAGTCCAAAACTCGCTACAAAATACTAGCCCAAAATAACCAATACTCACTGGTCGAATTATCGCCCGAAACTGGTAGAACCCATCAACTCCGAATTCACTTGCGCGAGATAGGGCACCCAATAATTGGTGACGAACTATATGGTGGCGCCGATGCCAGCCGACTGATGCTACATGCAATCTCCCTAGAAATAACCATCCCAGACGGTAATCGACAAATTTTCACAGCACCAATTCCAAGCGAATTTAACACATTGATCGAGAACCAAGATGGATAATCTACTGCTACACCCCAAGACCAGAGCCAGCCTAGCCAATGTCGCTACTGCGCAACATCAAGCAATTGCACTAGTCGGCAAACCTGGCAGTAATAAATACCAAATAGCCAGACAGTTAGCCAAGAATTTACTGCAGATAGACAGCCTAGAGCATTATCCTTATTATCTAGAGATACTTCCAGATGACATAAAGGTTTCGGTTGAGCAGATCAGAGACATTCATCAATTTATCAAGCTACGTGTACCTACTGAGTCCAAGTCGGGTATAAATCGAGTCTTGTTAATCTACAAAGCACACAAGATGACATCTAGTGCTCAAAATGCACTACTCAAGACTTTAGAGGAACCACCAAGTGGTACTACTATTATCCTAACCACTCCGAGTCGTAACCAATTACTCAAAACCGTTATTTCAAGATCTCAAACAATTGATATCCTACCAGTAGACAAGGCCAGCGCCACGGCATTTTACGCAACGCACGCCACGATAGACAATCTCGACAGCCTTTACGCAATGTCCCAAGGGCAAACTGGTTTACTTGATTCACTAGTCACCAACCAAGACCATCCGTTAATTGACAAGATTACCACCGCTAAATCACTTTTTACAGCCAACAAAGCCGAACGGCTAATTATGGTTGACGAGCTGTCCAAAGACCGTGAAAAAGCTCAATCGCTACTAGATGCCATGCTTCGTATAACTCACGCTTCTATCGTGATCAACAGTCGCAAAAACGACAAATCTGCTCTTAGCAAATGGC
>JAGQMT010000134.1 GCA_020428565.1 Candidatus Saccharimonadota bacterium
ATCTATGCCTTTTGCTCAGTTTCATTATCCCTTTGAGAATAAAGAGAAGTTTGAAGCAAATTTCCCAGGAGATTTTATTGTAGAGTATGTTCCGCAAGTACGAGCATGGTTTTACTATATGAATGCCGTTAATGTCGGCTTATTTGGTAGGTCTGCATTTAAAACAGCGTTAGTGCACGGAACTCTGGCAGGTAACGATGGTCGCAAGATGAGCAAAAGTTTTGGTAACTACACAGACCCAAATGAACTTATGGATACTTATAGCGCTGATTCACTTCGTCTTCTATTCCTCAGTTCGCCATTATTGAATGGTGAAGATTTTTCGCTCATAGATAAAGATGTTGCAGATGTAGCTCGAAAGTTGAGCATGATTTGGAACATGTACGATTTCTTTACTATGTATGCCGAGGTTGATGGCTGGGAGTGGGACGGTAATCACGAAGATCCGAGTAGCCTGCATAAGAATATTCTTGATAGATGGATTGTGAGTAGAGTACACCAGTTAACCGAAGAAGTCGAACGGCATATGGACAATTATGATATACCTAATGCAGTAAAACCCATATTACCATTCCTGGATGATGCTTCAAACTGGTATGTACGTCGTTCTAGGAGGCGATTTTGGAAGAGTGGAGATGATGAAGACAAGAATAATGCCTACAGAACTCTGCACTATGTATTGGTACAGTTGAGTATGATCCTGGCGCCCTTTACTCCTTTTTTGGCAGAAGAACTATACCAAAATCTTACAGGAGGGGAGTCGGTACATTTATTAGATTGGCCAAAAGCTGGTCATGTTGACGAGATATTAATCGATGAAATGAAAGAAGTTCGTAGTTTTGTTAATGAAGCACTAGCCATAAGAGCAAAAGAAGGTATTAAGGTACGACAGCCCCTGCAACTTATTACTATTCCTAAAACAGGTCAAACAGTAGATTACATAGATATCTTAACCGAAGAGTTGAATATTAAGAAAGTTGTGGTGGACGATAAGAAGGATCTTAGCCTAGATCTTGAATTGACCCCAGATTTAGTAAAAGAAGGATTAATGAGGGAAGTTATACGTGTTGTTCAGAATGCACGTAAGCAAGCAGGTTTAAATGTAGATGACCGTATCAAGCTAGATCTTTATAGTAATGATAAAGAACTCATAGAAGCCATAAATAGCAATAAAGAGATTATCGCTTTAGAAACACTATCTATTAGTATAGGCGTATATAAAAAGTTAATCAAAGAATCATTAACTTCCACTAAGATAGATGGACGTCCTTTTGGAGTGAAATTGCAGAAAACTTAGTGTTTGAGTATAATCGTATCTTTACAAGGTTAACTCAATCTGTTAGTATTTATTGGTAATAATTTTTTTCTCTAAGTTTATAAGGAAAGTAGATGAGCGATAAAAAGGCAGTTATTGCCACAGGCGGAAAACAGTATCTAGTATTCGAAGGGCAAACCTTGGATATTGAGCTACTTACTGATATTAAAGAGGGTTCCAAGAGCGTCACTTTTGTTCCATTATTAGTTATTAATGGTGACGAAATTAAAGTAGGCACTCCTGAAGTGTCTAGCGCCAAGGTAACGGCGGACATTGTCGAAGAAAAGGTGTTGGCTGATAAAGTATTAGCTATTAGATATAAATCTAAGAAGCGTGTACATAAAA
>JAGQMT010000135.1 GCA_020428565.1 Candidatus Saccharimonadota bacterium
TAGATTATGAATAAGGCGGCAAACACTAACAGCGCCATAAGCTCGACAATTGCAATGATCACAAATATCTGACCAAAGTATTTTGCAGCCTCTGGATTACGACCAACCGCATTCATGAATGACGAACCAATCAAACCAATGCCGATTGCTGGCCCAAACATACCAAAAGCCATCATGATACCTTTTGCTAATACATCTAATTCCATACTTTCTCCTTTATATAAACATTTACTTTAATTAACTCTCAAACTACTATGCAGACTGTACCGCCGCTTTTTTGGCAAGTTCATGCCGTTCCAGCTCCTCTGCATCATGATCGTGCTTGATCGACGCAGATAAGTACATAATAGTAAGCATAGTAAATATATAAGCCTGCAAGGCTCCCACAAACAGCTCTAGTAGCAAAATGGGCAGGGCAGTGATTGGCGCAGCGTAGCTACCTAGATACATAAAAATTACCAAAATCGTCTCGCCAATCGCAACGTTCAAAAACAGCCTCAAGGCTAGACTCAAAATCTTGGTCAGTTCCGAAAAAACCTCAAACACACCCAACAAATAAGTTGCTGGATTCAACAAGCTACCAGCGAAGTAATGCCTAATGTGCTTCTTTAGTCCAGACTCACGAATTGCCAAATACTGTACAATCACCATCATCACCGTCGATGCCGCCAACGTAGCGTTCAAATCAGCTGTAAATGGACGAATCACTGGTTGCCCATTATAGGTAAAGGCCTCGCCAGCGCCCGGTATCAAACCCAGCCAGTTACTAAACATCACAAAGAAAAACGCCGATACAAACAACGGCGCATACTGAATAGCTTTCTTCCTCGAACCCAGAGAATTTTGAATTGTATTGATAATAAACTCTGTACCAATCTCGACAAATTGCACAAAACCTCTCTTTGGTCGTATAGTCATCCGTTTGGCCACATTGATTAGCACCGTCAAAATCAGGGCAGATGATATCAACCCAAAGAACATAGAATTGCTTACACTAACCTCACCAATCCGAAACAGCTCGGCTGGAGTAATGTGAATAGCAGGCCCCTCAGAATTACTCGTAGCAAGAAAAACCACTGTCTGTAACGAATCTAGCACTATGTTGTCTCCTCCTTTTTATCCAATGCTTCTAAGCTCCCCGTAGCACTATTGCGAGCCTTGCGACCTTGTGAGCTTTTTTTGGCCTTTTTTGCCAAAAGAGCCTGTTTTTTTGACTCTTGCCTAGTGCTTTCATTTACCATACTAACATAATTACGATAAATCATCACACTCGACATATAAATCGCAACCATAAACGCCGCCAAAGTCGCCGACGGACTAGAATCTAGCCATTTATCGAGCTGAATACCCACAAATATCGGCACCAGCACTGTAAAGGCCAACCGCAAGCCCATGCCCAGCATATTAGTAATCAACATATTACGAGCGTCCAAGACAGCCAGCTTATCAATCTCCGAAATCGCTGGATCGACATAAGCAGTTTTGCGTCTCGTTTTGGGGCGCTGTGACTTAACCATTATCACGAACTATACCAGATATCCCACCAATCACACAAGTAATAAATT
>JAGQMT010000136.1 GCA_020428565.1 Candidatus Saccharimonadota bacterium
ACAATTCCCATAATGAATTCACTCTCTCTTATCAGGTTGAACAAAGGGGCTCGCATCGTAGTCGAAGGTATTACCATCGAACTATAGTGTCAGTGGTTATTCCTGATACGACCTTGCATATGATTATCAATAGTAAAATAAATAATGACATCAGTAGTGGTGGTAACCTAGACCTATTTAAGGATCAGCAAAGGCTTACTTTAGAGGGGCATTTTGGCGATTTTTTTGATGTTTTTATGCCAGATCAAACCCAATCAGAGGTTCTGACTATTTTAAGTCCTAATAGTATGATGTACGTTATGCAGGAATTAGCCGATTACGACATAGAAATTAACAACAATAGATTGTACTTATACACATATAGACACCTAAAGATTACAGAACTTGAATCATTAATCGCCAAAGTCGACAGATTGTTGGCTGAACTATGGCTACGAAAAGAAGATGTGCGTAATAATAACATTAATAACGCTATGGTAGCGCGCACAGCCACCTATAACACGGCGGGTAAGCGCTCACTGAAAAAAGGCGTGAACAAAATTGCTGTCCTTGTGATAGTTATTTATGTATTTTCGTATCTGCCTGAAAATAGTTTCTCGGGTTTAGGAGTACTTGTGTTAGTTATTTGTTTGGGTGTGATCTCTGTGAAGAGGATATTTCGCAATGCATTATTGCGTCGTAAATACGAAAGAACAATTGGTCAATATAAGCAAAAGAATAATCAACAATAAATCTTCAGAAATCATCAAAAATTATAAAATTATAAAATAGTATTGACACTACTGCCGTTTTCCTATATAATACTGGTATTCCTTAGAGGTTGAGGAATTCTCTTGGTATTTGCCTTGGGGATTATACTCCTTCTTGGGTGTAGCTTAAGATGTAGAATTATTTTTAATATATTTGAGAATTGATTAGCAGTTTATTTACTGTATAGCAATTTGTTCATTACTGGTCTGATTTATTAGGTATAAATTGGTAGGTTAGTGGATGACTTGCTATGCAGTATATAATGCAAAGATGCAAAATCGCTTCCTTCATGATAGTACTATGGAAATTCTATGGCACGAGAAGGAACAGAGGTTAGTCTAGACGCGCACCGCGACGCACGTCAACGGCTAGCCCGATCGATGCTTGAAGTTACAACAGTCACGATGGACAACCTGTTGGAGTTTGTCGTGATAACTCGCATCGATCGGATTTTCGCCAACTGGCAACGTTTGTGAGGCCTCATGTGGTATTTCTGTGTACCCGCACCATAGGATAACACCTCTGAGGCCTCACGCCAGTCCCCTGGAGTCCCAAGGTAGAATGTGTCTCACAAGACATGTCTTCCCCGCGAGACCGTCCCTTGGGACTCCAGGCAACGAAGTTTGCAATCTCTGAATCACGTTTTGTCACAGGTCGAGCCCGTAGTCGAGAAATAAGTTGAGCCATCTTGCTCCTGACACTCCTATAGCTCCCTAATGCTAATAACAAAATCAAATCAATAACTTCTACATCTTCTAACCTGAGTTCATTATCTACTATC
>JAGQMT010000137.1 GCA_020428565.1 Candidatus Saccharimonadota bacterium
CCCAACCGGTGAAGGTAAATCAACGTCACTGGCTGCAATGGTTCAGCGTATAAATGAAACCCGCGCCGAGCATATTATCACCATCGAAGATCCTATCGAGTTTATGTACACGCCTGCTAAAAGTGTGATCTCTCAGCGTGAAATTAACCAAGACACTCATGGCTGGGATATTGCGCTTAAGTCTGTTCTGCGTGAAGACCCAGATGTCGTGCTGATTGGTGAAATGCGTGACTACGAAACTATTGCTTCGGCAATTACGATTGCCGAAACTGGTCACTTGGTGTTTGCCACTTTGCATACTGCTAGTGCTGCTCAGACCATTGACCGCATCATTGATGTCTTCCCTGCCCATCAACAGGGACAGATCAGACAGCAGTTGGCCGCAACGCTGAAAGTTGTGGCTTCTCAGCGTTTGTTACCAAAGACTTCCGGTGGCCGTGTGGCAGCTTTTGAGATTATGGTTACTAATCCAGCTATTCGTAACTTGATTCGTGAAGCTAAGACTCACCAGATTGATAACGTCATGCAGACCTCTGCTGGAGAAGGAATGGTGCTGATTGAAACTCATCTGCAGCAACTCGTACAGCAAGGTGTGATTTCTGAGGCAAGCGCTCGTGAGTATGCATTCAGAAAGGAAGATGCTGATCGTCTCCTTGGAAAGGGAAAGATCTCGTAGCTATTTGTTAGACTTGATGCGAGGATGAGATATGCCATTTTTTAAGTACGTCGCAAAAAACCAATTTAGTGAGAATGTCAACGGAAAAGTTGAAGCTCAAAGCATTGAGCAAGCAGCGGCTCTGTTGCAGAGTCGTGGCCTTTTAGTCATCAAGCTCAATCCTCTCACCGAGCAATCGTTTGCTGTTATCACCAACATGTTGTTTGGTGTTAAAGTTGACGACATTGTGACATTTACCCGCCAACTTTCAACCATGATCACTGCTGGTTTGCCATTGGCAAATGGCTTGTCCATTTTGGTGAGGCAAAGCAAAGCAGAAATGTCCCGTTTGGTGGCTACTATTCTTCAGGATGTTGAAGGAGGGAATACTTTTGCGTCCTCACTCGAAAAAAATAAAGAGTTTAGCAAAGTCTATATCCAACTCGTTCGTGCTGGTGAGGCAGGTGGTGTGCTCGACGAGGTTCTTAATCGTTTGGCCGAAAACATGGAGAAGCAGAAGGAGTTTCGTGCCAAAACAAAGGGTGCCATGATTTATCCAATTATTGTGACTATTGCCATGGTCGTTGTTGGATTTATTATGATGATTTTCGTGATTCCAAAGTTGACCGAAATGTATAAAGACTTTGGTGCGCAGCTGCCACTTCCCACACTCGTGTTGATTGGTATTTCTGACTTTATGGTTAACTTTTGGTACATTGTGCTTGGTGGTATGGCAGCGGCTTT
>JAGQMT010000138.1 GCA_020428565.1 Candidatus Saccharimonadota bacterium
ATACCTTTTGTGACTAACTGTTCTGCGTAAGATTTTGGTCTATTTATAAACCCAGACTCAACAGCGTTTTTTTGAATAACATCTTTATCCCCTGTGACAACATCATAGTCAGTACAACACCACTGGGAGTCCGCACTACTCTCAAGTAAATTAACCTGTTTCTGAAGCTTATGCTCATCAATCCAATAATCATCCCCGTCACACCTAGCTATGTACTTACCCCTAGCTTCTTTACAAATTTTTATCCAAGTTTTAGTTATGCCTAAATTCTTTTTATTGTAAAAAGCCCTAATGATCTTAGGATACTTCTCGGCATAATCTTTGATTATGCCTTTTGACTCATCGGTTGAAGCATCATCAATCAGCAAAATTTCATAGCTAAAGCTACAGTCTTGTATCAAAAAACTATCTATAGCCTCTGCTATCCATTTACCCTTATTATAATTAGTACAGACTATTGATACTGTCACGCTACTCATTGCAGTCCATTGTATCATCTTATTACCGCTCATACACCCCTAAAAAAATATTGACATTTAGCATAAGCGTATGCTAAAGTAAATTGGTAGTATGAAAAAATATAAATCACAATCAAAAATTAATAAAAATAAAAAGATAATTTTACTACTTGTCGCAATAGTTCTTGTTGCTATTATATCTTTTATTGCTTTACACAAAACTGGGAAAATCAGCCTATTTTCACAAAATAACACTACCGAGAGCAATACAGAAGATAAAGAAGCTCAAACAACCAGTAACACACCAACAGCTCAAGCAGAGTACAGCGAAGGTGACGAAAGAGAGCCTGGTAACACAGTCCATGAAAACAGAGGCAGTAGTGCTATCAATGACACTCAGGGCAATATCCCCTCAGGCATAAGTACAAACCAGCCAATATCGTCTAATTCTGGCGAAATAACTGTTTACTCACCCGTCAAGGAGTCTTTGTTGCGCAGTGGCCAAGTTGTTGCCGGAGCATCTACTCTACCTAGAGTTACATACAGAGTCATAGATAATGTAAGTGGCATGATAGCCATGGGCGAACTAAGTGTAGTAAATGGTAAATTCTCTGGCACTATAGACTTTGATACATCTTCTCAAGACGGCAGATTAGACATATTTGCCACTAGACCAGATGGCTCTGAATATAGCGTCATAGAAGTACCAATAAGGTTTAGATGAAATATATTATGAGTGATTTTATTAAAGCAAATAAGTTTATAGCAAGCATTCTAGTACTTGCATCATCCGTTTTCATAACTCAAACCGTCTTAGTCAAAACAGCCAGTGCAGCCTATGAGGCGGGTAGAATACTCGATAATGACGTCCTCCTTGATGCAGGCTCTATGAATGCTGGTCAAATACAATCATTTTTGAACAACA
>JAGQMT010000139.1 GCA_020428565.1 Candidatus Saccharimonadota bacterium
TCTGTTTTACGTTGTTCATAGGTTGCAATGATCTTCTTAATGTCTTCTTCACGTAATCGGTTCTGGTTTCTACCTTTTTCAAAGTGCTGTGATGCATCAATGAACAGAACATCATCTGGGTTTTCGCGACACTTCTTAAATATAAGTATGCAAGCGGGAATAGCTGTACCAAAGAATAGGTTTGCAGGTAAGCCGATGACCGTATCTAGGTAATTTTTTTCTTTGATCAGAATCTCACGAATGTGACCTTCAGCAGCACCACGGAATAATACACCGTGTGGCATAACGACTGCCATAGTGCCGTTGTCATCTAGCTGATAAACCATGTGCTGTATAAAGGCATAGTCGGCCTTACTTGCTGGGGCAAGCTTGCTGTACTGGCTGAAGCGATCATCTTGCAGATGGAGTGGATTAGCTGACCATTTTGCGCTAAATGGTGGATTGGCTACAACCGCTTCAAATCTAAACTCTGCATGCTGAGGATGTTCCAGCGTGTCCTCCTGTTTGATATTAAATCGATCGAAGCGGACGTCGTGAAGAATCATATTCATTCGAGCAAGGTTATAGGTTGTGTTATTAAGCTCTTGGCCGAAGTACTGGCCAACTTCAACATATCTACCAATGCGTAACAATAATGAACCTGAGCCGCAGGCAGGGTCATAGACATTCTTTAGTTTCTTTTTACCTAAAGATACAATTCTCGCTAGAACTTCAGATACTTCTTGTGGGGTATAGTACTCACCAGCTTTTTTGCCGGCTCCAGCTGCAAATTGACTAATTAGATACTCGTAGGCATCGCCTAGTACATCAACTTTTGAGTCCTCTAGTTTAAAGTCAATCTTATCTAAATGGAGCAGCACTTTTGCAATTAATTTGCCTCGCTCAGCTACTGTTTTGCCAAGTTTGGACGCATTGAGTTCTAGCTCGCTGAACAATTTCTCAAAATCTTCTTCGCTGTCTGCACCCATTGTGCTGTGTTCTATGCTCGTTAGGATTCTTTCAAGGTTTTCAATAAGGTCGTCAGGGTTAGTGCTACCTTGTAGGGCAACATGATGAAATAGCTCATCGGGGCGTAAAAAATAGCCTAGGTTGTCTACGGCTTGTTCTTTAATCGCTACTACGTATTCTTCAGATTTATCTTCGTTATCGTTAATGTCTGAGTATTTTATTCCATCTGATTTGAGTAGTGAATCTGCATAGAGTTCCATTTTTTCTGATAAGTATTTGTAAAAAATAAATCCGAGAATGTAGTCTCTAAACTCATCCGCGTTCATTTTGCCGCGTAATTCGTTAGCTATTGCCTATAGTTGT
>JAGQMT010000013.1 GCA_020428565.1 Candidatus Saccharimonadota bacterium
GACGCCGACGTTGGGTCGGGTGACCGAGTGGATGCGGTAGACACGGAAGTACTGTGTTGCGGTGCTGTTCATGGATTGCTCCTTTGGTGTGTGTCCGGGGTGGACGTGGTTGGTCATGATGAACAATTAGCGCACGAAGCATATCATGCGCTGGTTGTTCACCATAATCTCACCAGAGGAGTAAATAACAGAGAACTTATTAAAGTACCTCGGAAATGGTGATTTTTTAACCCACCTCAACGAAGTACATCTATTTTAGCACAAGCACGTAATTTTGTCAATAGTCTTCCTACATCCCAACCCCAATCTTGTCACTCTAGATCATAAAACAAACAAAAAGAGACACCTGTCCTGCTCCAGCGTGGTTAAATAGTTTTACTACAAACATTTAATCAAGGAGATTTCAGATGTCCCATAGTCATTTTACACTGTCAGATCGAATTCGTATTCAAACTGGCCTAGAAGATGGCCTGACTCGTCAGGCCATCGCCGACCACGTCGGCAGTTCCCGTAATGCTATTAACAGTGAGATAGATCGTAACTCAGTAGTACTGGAGATTGTTAAGACCACCAGGGTCAACAAGCCACGTATCCTGTCACTTGATCTACGGACACGTCGTGGCAAGGGTGAAGTCCCTGACAAGGAAGCAGCTCGTAAACGCTACCAGCAACGCTTAGTTCGCTGGGAACGGGGTCAGCCAGTCTACGACGCTGACATAGCCCAAGCCCTGTATCTTGCACGCCGTAGTGATGCCAGTCAGGGTAATCGCAAGCTAGTCGACGGCAATGAGCTAGCCCGGCTCTTGACTGAGCGTTTGACGAGCAAGGCACGAGATTCCCCAGAGCAGCTTGCCAACAATCTTAAGAAGGAAGGTGTCTCAGTTTGTGCTCAAACTATTTACAACTGGATTCACACCAGTAGCAACCGTAAGATGCTCATCAAGGGGTTGCGACGGCGAGGCCGTCGCTACCGCTACTCAACAGCTACGAAGCAGGCCTGGAACAAAACAAGGGAGAAGCGTAGTATCCATGACCGCCCAGCTGTCATTGAAGAGCTTATTCGCTATGGTGACCTAGAGGGCGATACTATCTTTGGTAAAGATAGTAGAGACCGACTACTGACACATGTTGACCGTGCAACAGGAGTAGTGTCACTGTCTCTTGTGAAGGGCTATGATTCACACAAGATCTACCAACAAACACTGAAGGATGTCTTCAGAGTGTTTGGTGCGGATACCCGCACCATTACCTACGACAATGGCTCAGAGTTCGCTGCCTGGAAGATGACCGAACAGACCCTACAGGCGGGCGCAAAGGATAAGCGAGTCAAGGCAAAGATCTACTTTGCTGATCCCTACCGTTCTAGCCAACGAGGACGTAATGAAAACATCAATGGATTAGTCAGAGACTACTTCCCTAAAGGAACGGATTTCAAGTTGCTAACGCAACAAGAAATCCGTGAAGTTGAAACAATACTTAACAACCGCTCACGAAAACGCTATGATTGGAGGAGCCCGCTTGAGCAGCGAGAGATGGTTTTAGAAGGTTCTAGAGAATGACAAGATTGGGGATGGAATTCAGGAAAATGGTGTTTTTGAGATAATAAGAATAGAGGTATCGCCGAAAATAAAGGATTTGAGATGGAAATAAGAAAAGCTACTGGTAGACCACCTAAAGTAACATACACAACCATGCTGAGGCTTATTGACTCGATAGAGCATAATTCTACGATTGTTGAAGCGTGTCGCTGGAGTGGTATTAGCACTACCACTTTCTTTTACTATATGAGGAACAATGAAGTGTTTGCAGAAAAGATGGAAGCCGCAAAAGCTAACCAGAACAAAGTTGTATTTAGTTTCTTTACAATTCCCTAGAAAACCTCACGTTTTTGCTAGGATTTCGCAGATTTAAGAGTACAGAAAGTGTCACAGTTGTACGAGTAAATGGCGTTAGAGGGTGTAAAGTCTGGAAAAAAATTCGGGAATGGTTGTTGAGCAATTCCAAAGTGCAAAACATGAAAGAGACCCCCAACCAAAACATGCTCTGTGACGCATTTTGAGAGCCTTGGACAAGCGTTAGGGTTTATGTTGAGATATTGTGTGGCTAATGCTGTTTATTCCTGTTATTATTAGGGTATGAAAAATGCAATTTTATTACATGGTAAGCCAGGAAAAGAAGAGTATTATGATCCTCAGTTTCCATCTGCAAGTAATTATCACTGGTTTCCTTGGCTACAAAAGCAACTAATTGTAAATGACATAAAAGCAGATACGCCAGAAGTTCCACTGGCATACGACCCTCAATGGGAATTATGGGTTAAAGAAGTCGAACGTTATGAATTTACGCCAGAAACAATACTGGTTGGACATAGTTGCGGGGGTGGATTTTGGACTCGCTATTTAAGCGAACGAAAGGATTTAAGAGTTGGTAAGGTTGTTCTAGTGGCACCGTCATTGGGATATAGTGGTTGGGGCGATAAGTTCTTCGAGGACTTTACTATGGATACCGAGTTGGTATCACGTACAGGTGGAATTACTATATTCAATTCTGATAATGACGATGAGGGTATACAAAGAGCTGTAAAAGAGATACGCCAAAAAATACCTGGAATTGAGTATCGTGAGTTTCATCTTGGTCACTTCACAGCTAATGATATGCAGACTAGCGAATTTCCTGAACTGCTTGACGAATGCCTGAGGTAATTGGACAGATGAAAAATATACTCACAATCCGAGAACAAGATATTGTACCTGGCGCACCTGTTGTAGATGCTGGTAATTTTCGTACACGTGAGGCTGCTCGTGCCGTGGTCCCAGACGGTGCTGGCAAGGTTGCTCTGCTTCGGGTCGGACTATATGGCTATCATAAGCTACCTGGCGGTGGCATCGACGAGGGCGAAGACGTACCTACTGCACTTGAACGTGAGCTACTAGAAGAAATCGGTTGTAAAGCCGAAGTTGCAGGTGAAGTTGGTGAGATTGTGGAGTACCGTGACCAATTCGAAATGGTACAGACATCTTTTTGTTTTATTGCTAATCAGGTAGGCGAAAAAGGGGAACCAGACTTCACCGAAAAAGAGTTGAGAGAGCAGTTCTCTATTGTGTGGGCTAATGATATTGACGAAGCAATAACACTACTTGAAAGTGATGAACCAACAAATTACGAGGGTAAGTTTATAAGGGTTCGTGACCTTGCATTATTAAGAGCAGCTAAGGAGCTGGCAAAATGAGTAGTTTACCTTGCGACATAGTTCTGCTTCCATCTTTAGAATTAGAGAATAAGGTAATTGAAGCAAGCAAAGCAACCAATAAATACGACAGTTTCTTTACTCTAGAAATTGGTAGATTCTACCCTCACATGTCCATTTATATGTTTCAGCTTAATGATAGCGATATACCAAAGGTTGAAGAAGTGCTTACGAAGATTGCAAAAGATACGGGAGCGATAAATGCAACAGCAACAACATACAGTCTTGGCACGGGATTCGGTGTCGGCTATGTCGATCCCGAATACAAAGTGACCGAAGAACTCAGCAATTTACAGGACAATGTAGTTGAAGTAGTCAATCCAATTCGAGCAGGAATGAGAGAAAGTGATGTGCGAAAAATGCAAGACGCTCAAGGATTAAAGCTAGAGAATCTTCAAAAGTATGGCTATCCAGCTATCGGCGACTTATTTAGACCACACATAACGCTAACTCGATTAAAGGAGCACAACCCTAAGGTCCTAGAGCTATTACCACAAGATGCCAGTACCTTTAGCGGTGAGTTCGATAGACTTGGGCTTTTTGAAATGGGCGAAAACGGCACTTGCATACGCAAAATAGCTGAATTCCCACTCACAAAATAAGAAAAAACCCAATGTGTCATAATATGCTTTTTAACAGGGTCGGCGAAAATAGCACTAGCACTTGACAAGCACTTTTGTCGTTAAATAAATGGTGCTACCCCTGTTAGGGTAGGTAGTGCAATCAGTATTGTGCGACGCTAGTCGTACAGACCGTTTTGTATTTCTGTTCTTTGATGTTCAGTGATTGAATTAACCAAGTTGAATCCATCAGGTATCTTTCTGAGCTGTCTTTGAACCAAAGCTTTATTGTGTCCAATTACAATATTGAATCTGGACATCACGGTAACACCGTTGATTTGTTGGACTCGTCGTTTTGTGGCTGTTTCGAAGCTAAAACCATTTGGTGCATCGCTATGTATGGCGAGACATGCGTTTTTGGATAAAGGAAAGAATCTGATTGCGTTTGGAGCTAAGTAGCCATGACCAACCATCCAGCCACTTCTCTCTTGTAGTAGGACGCTCACGGGGTTATCGGTTGTTATAAATGCAGTGCCTCTCGGTGCAAAATATATACGCCAGTGCATTTTTTCGAAAGCTCTAAATAACTCTTGCATTATTTCCATAGTATCTATGATCCAGTTTTCTTTCGGTATAGTCCACTCTGTCTTGAATTTTGTACCGTCAATGATACCTTGAATATCTTCCTTAGTTGGAATTTTCTTAGGATCAGTGCCAGTCTGTTTCTTGACCTCCTCAAATACACGCTCTCTCTCAGCATCGTCATCTAATAGTTTTTGCCAGTATTTTTTGGATTCTCTATCCCACATTTCTTTTGACATTGAACTATAAATCTCACGGTTAGCGGGAGTTCGCATAATCTGAAGAGCGATGTAGGCGGAAAATTCGCTTTTATCTTCATAAGAGAGGTTCTGCTTTGCAAGAAGTTTATCCCTTACTTCACGGAATTTTGGTTCAGCGACAGTTGCGAATGTATCTTCCAAGTCATCTTTGTATTCGTTGTCATCCATAAGAAGCTTGTACAGATTATTCTGAGAACAGACATCCTCTATCAGTCTCTTGTTTACCTCGTCATCTTTAACACGAACATCATGAAAGAACACACGATCCTCATCGTCATCAGTGGCAAAGCCTCTAAGGTACGTCTGTGGTACAAAGTGATGTTGTGGCATGTCTCTATTATCTCACTTTAATACCCCTGTTAATAGTATTAGAACACAATCCTAAGTTCTGGGTTCAAATTCTTTAGTTTCGGAGCACAAGCCTGACGTAGCTCATCGAGAATACCAACAGCTTGGGAGTGGTCTTCAAATAAGCTGTTAAGTAGTTCGTGTAGGGTATGTTCGACCCGACCAAGAGAAATTTCTGTTAGATCCGTCATCAAATCGTATGGCGGATCTAATGTTATAACAGATACATAATCGTCACCAGCACGTAGGTTCGTAGCCATTTCGTTATATATTGCGTCTAGTTTCATTATGTCGTTGGTTTCCAGTAGGCCTACCAGATGTAAATTAACGAGTTCGTAAAGCTCTGATTCTGTTGGCAGGCTTATATTAAGCTCTTTTTTGTTGTCTTCAATGTTCTGGTGGAGCTACCTGTTTTTCTCGTTTCTGTCGTAGTTTTCGCTTCTTCTTTGCTTCTGTCATATAACAATTCTTACCATTGTTATACAAACGACTCGTTTGGTTTTAACGGTGAATTTGGTCAAGTCATGGTAACTAGTCGTTCCAAAGGTTTGTACAGTATTGTAATATATTGTTAATGGATTCAAGCGAATTATCGGAGTATCTGACGCTTAGGCAAGTAAGCGAACTGTTGAAGATACCCCCTAATATACTGCGTAATTGGGACAAGAGCGGAACGCTTAAAACAATTCGTATCGGCGAAAAAAAGATACAAAGATATAAAAAGGAAGATGTAATTAAGTTCTTGGAGCAACAGTGAGCGAGGTAACTATGATCAAACCAGAGTTAGATAGACTAGCCGTTGAAATTGGGAGAGCAGTGCCAGACGATGCTGAAACTATTTGCGATATTCGTGACAGGGCGTGGCTTGAAGCATATCCTAACGACCAGCTGGGTGTCACAGTTGATGATGTACGTATTATGGCACAAGGGCCGAATGGTGAGTATGTACCGAGACGAATTGCTTACCTAAAAGACCAGTTAGGTAAAGAAGATGGGACGGGCGAAACAACCTTTGTTGCCAAATTAGACGACAAGGTTGTGGGTTTTATTGACCCTCGTATTGACAAACAGAACCACCGTAGGGTTGGTGCTATTTATGTTGCTCCTGAAGCTCAAGGCAAAGGCATTGGCAGTAAGTTAATGAATCAAGCCTTGGATTGGTACGGACGTGACCGAGATATTTATTTGGAGGTGGTTAGCTACAATCAAAACGCAATCAACTTCTATGAAAGTTTTGGCTTCGTACAGACAAATGCAGTTGTAGTACCAGAAGAAGGACGACCCTCGTATCTCAAGGTGTTGCCGCAAATTGAGATGGTCTTAAAGGCAGACAAAGAAGTGGGGGCACATAGTATTCTTACCTACGACCAATATGCAGAGATAGAGAAGCATGGCTTGGATATGCCTTATATAGTGGAAGCAGGGCATGGTAGCCAAAGATTATTATTCTACGGCTCTGAGCACACAAACAATCCAGAGCATCCCCAATTTCGGGATATTGAAGAACGATGGGACAGATTTATCGCAGAAGCCGGTAAGCCTATTGCATTAGTTGAAGGACGATTTGATGAAGTAGCCGAAGACGAAACAAGGGATGGCACAAAAGCAATTGTGGACGGTGGTGAAGCACAGTTTGTTGTGTATCTTGCCAGAAAATACGGTATTGAAGTTATATCACCTGAGCCAGACAGAGTGTGGGAGGCAAGCGAACTAGCAAAGGAGTTCGGTAGAGAGAATGTGGCTTTTTATTACTTCATACGTCAAGTCAGCTGGTGGAATAGGTTTACCGAAAAGCCAGATATTACAGTAGAAGTAGACAAAATGTTAGAGCTAATGAAAAATGCCTACAGGTGGGATAACGTAGACTTCAGCGTTGGAAGAATGGAGGCAATCCATAAAGAACTGTTTAAGAAGCCGCTTGAGTGGAGCGATACACAATGGATATACGACATTACTACGCCAACGCCACAGGAACATATCACAAACCAGATTGCTCGTAAGTCTGGCGAATTAAGAGATGAATGTGTATTCAGGCAGATCGAACGCTATTGGAAAGACGGTAGGAGCCCTTTTGCTATTTTCGGTTCAGCCCACGCTATTAGGCTTGAGCCAGCCTTACAAAAAACATTGAAATGAGCCATGAGTTGCTAGGCATCATCAAAGAGGTTGGCTTTGATTTTAGTTGGGGCGAACGTAAGGCTTGGGGCTAGATGTTCCAACCGAAGAAATGCCCATGGATGAACTGACGTGGTATTTTGATATATCGTTTATTTGTTCAAAGCCTAGCGGCTATCACGACATAAATTCTCATGAGGTAACTGAACGCCCAGCGCATCGTCGATAGGAGCACCGATGCACGATAGAGGCCGATACGGGCTACTCAATAGACATTATGTTTTGGAGAAAACTCTGATTGATTTTAGACGGCGCCTGCACCGTCTTGTGAAACAGGCAATATGAGGCAATACAGTCGTTCAGGTACGAAAAGTTCCAGAGACTGCAATCCCTCTTATTGCAATGGATAAAGATTGATGCTGGTATTCATTGACAACAGCGGTGATGCTGGTTTTAAGCTAGAGTAAACACTTTGTGATTGCTTGTGTTATATTTGATGATAATTTGGACGCCGAATAAACAGCCCTGAAGATTAAGTGATGAAGATGAGCGCTAAAATGGCGCGATGACCACGAGTTTAAGTTCAATAAAGCAAGCAAACAAGTACGCATAGATTTTCTGAAGGAAATTAAGGGCTGTAATTTTCGTATTAAGGCAATCGTGGCGGATAGGTCTATTATTCGTAGCCTAGAACTCAGGAGCAATAAAACCAAGTTCTATAACTATATGATTAAAGAAGTTCTATCTAAGGGTGCTAGTTCAATTAAAAACGCTAGTATACGGCTTGATGGACACGAAGACCGTGTTTACAAAAAAGCTGCAACAACCTACTTCAAGCAGCAGGCCAATCCAAGGGGTGATGTTATTAAAGGTATGAAGTTTGTGAACTCAAAGAATG
>JAGQMT010000140.1 GCA_020428565.1 Candidatus Saccharimonadota bacterium
CGTTTCGTCATCGAACTGGTATGTACCCAATGATGCTTTCGATGTTGAGAGATGTCAGGGATATTGATATTACTAAGTTCAAGTATCGACAACTTGGCTGGAAGAAGTACGAACTATCTGTCAGGTTGAGTGATTCTAGCGAGTATGTCTTAACATCAACCAGTGAGGATTAGTCTTTGTATATTTGGGCTATAATATTTAGCGTATGAAACGTGTTTTGAAGAGCGTCGTAGTTAAACTCTTGACTAGACAGGTCCGTAAACTGCGTAAACGTCACACTTTCAAAGTCGTGGGTGTGGTCGGCAGTGTTGGCAAGACTAGTACTAAGTTGGCTGTTGCCCAGGCTCTGTCTGCTCATGCCAGAGTGATGTATCAGCAGGGTAATTACAATGATTTGGTGTCGGTACCACTAGTATATTTTGGTCAGGAGATGCCTAGTTTGTTTAGTCCAATCGCCTGGCTTAAAGTGTTGGCGCGTAATAATAAGCTTATCAAGGATTATCCATACGATATTGTAGTGCTAGAACTTGGCACTGATGGGCCGGGTCAGATTGCGGACTTCGCACGCTATGGTCGATTGGATGTTGTGGTTGTTACATCAATTGTGCCAGAGCATATGGCAAACTTTACAGATATGACGGCAGTTGCTCAGGAAGAATTATCAGTTGCGAGTTTTGCAGATAAGCTGTTCTATAACTCAGAACTAATGGCAGATGAGTACAAGACTTTGTTGCCAGAGGGTTCGGTGGCGTACTCTGTCGGTGATGTTGGGACGGAGTATCATATGGCAAATGTATTTACTACCTCAAGCGGCCTAGAAGGTGATGTCAAGCATGGGGGTGAGATTTTGGTGCATTTTAGTTATGAAGCCGTGGCTACTATGCAACTTTATTCGGTATTAGCTGCAATCGTGGTTGGTGATTATCTTGGTGTACAAAGGTCGGCTATATTGGATGGTATTGGTTTGATTAGACCTGTGAGTGGCAGATTAAGGAGATTAAACGGTACCAATGGTAGTGTGATTATTGATGATACTTACAATTCTAGCCCAGAAGCCG
>JAGQMT010000141.1 GCA_020428565.1 Candidatus Saccharimonadota bacterium
TTATTAAGTCATCTTGCAAGAGACTAGTTGTTGATTATATTGGGAGCCTGACACGGTGGCCGTCCATTGGTACTTAAGAAGCATAATCCGCTATTTAAGAACATGATTACCTGCGAAACTTGTAGCGGTGTTGTTACGTGGCAGCTCCAGAAAGGCCGCTATTACGGTGCATGCCAGCGTCGCAATCCAGCCTGCAAAATTACTAAAACTATACGAGAAGATAGGCTCGAAGGAACAATACAAATACTATTATATGACCTTGTATGCCCTTCAAAAGAGCTTATCGATTGGGTTGTGCAGCAACTTGAGGCAAAGCGCGAAACGACCAGCCAGACACATGAAGACTCACTTGAAGGCATTAACAAGCAGATTGACCGGCTTGTTCGCATGGACAGCGACCTATACGACGACAAGCTGGCGGGCGATATTACGAAGGACATATACCAGAAAAAGCACGCCTCATTTATGGAGCAACTGGGTGAGCTTCGATCCAAGCAGACCGCACTTGAAGGCAAGGTTAGTAAGAATGACCTGCCGCAACGCCTCGCCTTGCTCAAGCTAACTCAGAAGGCCGCAAAACTATACCAGACTCGCACCTTTGAGCAGAAGCGAGTTATATTGACCAAACTTTTCTCTTCGTTCACTTACAGCGATGGCGTTGTATCTGTTAAATACAGCAAATTCGCGTCAGTGATAGCTAATAAAACATTAAGAACCAAGGAAATCTTGGGGAGGTAACAAATGAGTGATATAACCATCAACAATGACGAAAGTCAAAGCAAAAACCAAAAAACGACCCCTGTTAAGAAGTCGTTAAATGGGTATAGCCGTCCCGCATCTATGTTTGCAGACACCATTATGCTGCTTTGGCAGGGGTAGTAGGAATCGAACCTACCTCTGCGGTTTTGGAGACCGCTATACTAGCCGATGTACTATACCCCTACGACCGTAACAGATGTAATAATAACTCAGAAGAGTACTTTTGTCACCTTATTTACAAACAGGAGCTTAAGTCCTGCGATGAATAACTGCCAAACCATTAACT
>JAGQMT010000142.1 GCA_020428565.1 Candidatus Saccharimonadota bacterium
ACTACCAATAACTTACGAGTAGAATGCCTCGCCCAAATCATTGGCCTAGTTATAAGCTGTGCAATTCTATCTTCTAGTCCAGCGACTGAATTGCCATCAACTTTTTTGCCCATTTGTTTTTTGTTTAGCAAGATATACTTAGCAAACATTGGAATAAATACCAAAGCAACAATCAGACTAATAAACAAAGATGACATGACTGTAATAGGAATTGCCCGTATAAAAGTACCTAGCATACCAGACACAAATAGCAACGGAGCAAAGCTTAACGCGGCCGTCATCGTCGCGGCTACCATCGCTCGACTTACCTTGCTAGCCGCCTCAGATACAGCCTTGCGTCGGTCTTTTGTACTATGACGAGCTGCATCAATCGCCTCGACCATAATAATGGTGTCGTCCACCATCAAAGCCAAGGCCAAAATTAGTGAAAACAGCGTAATCACATTGAGTGTGTAGCCAATGATATGCAAAAATCCAAGCGTAACCGCCACGACAGTCACCATAGATATGACCGTGATGAAAGATGCGCGAATTGTAATAACAATCGAACCAACTATCAACACAGCCAACAATCCCTCTAGCAACGACTTCTGCAATTCCGAAATCTGCTCGTTAATAGACGGCGCAAAACTAGCACTCACTCTTGCATCATAGTTCTGAAATTCTTCTTGACTCAATAGCTTGCCGATAGCTTCACGAACTTGATCGTCAAGCTTAATGACATCCACATCATTCACCGCCGATATACCAACTATCACCGAATCATAATACTGAGTTTCGTCATCATG
>JAGQMT010000143.1 GCA_020428565.1 Candidatus Saccharimonadota bacterium
TTGTCATGTACCATTGTCATGACGGCTAGAGCGTCTCTAAAGTCAATCCCTGACATGTCTTGGTTAGGACGTGCTAGGCACTCTATGACGTTAGGTGGGGTTGTAAGAGGCTTGCCATTGTCATCTATGGCGTAAGGTCTTAACGTAAAAAAGCGATTAGCTATAGCTCTGATACTAGAATAGCTATTCTCGTACTTGTCATTAGCGTAGTGTTCAACAGTAGAACTGACACTATGCCAACCAGCTTCAAGAAAAGAAGTATCTAAAACAGCGTTCTGTGGTCGGAATCTGTTAATTACTCGTGAGATTATGTTTTTTTCCAAGTGTAGGTTCCTATTGAATATCTATAATACTATTATACACTACTGTTTAATCAAAGACTGGTGATGCCCATTCCATAGTCTTGGTATTGAATAGCCTATTGAGTAGAGCTAAAGCCATAACTTCATCGTCATGAAAGCCTTCAGGTGCTGAATAACTGAACGTACCATTTGACCTTTGTTCATAAGCATACATCTCAAGTTCGTCTATAAGTGTCTCAATGGCAGGGTAGTGTATCTCTTGATTGTCCATTGCTACAGATAGGTTACTAACTAGCTCCTGCTTTGTAGTAGCAGTGAACTTGAAGCCCTCCAGGCTAAGCCCCTGATTCTTTAGGTCATCAAATACTGCATCACCCACGCCAGTAGCGTCTATTATCCCATTA
>JAGQMT010000144.1 GCA_020428565.1 Candidatus Saccharimonadota bacterium
AGTTTTGATTATCTCCTTGATAATCTTCAGGGTTAAATATCTGAATTGGAGGTAATTCCTGACAAAAACCACTAATAGATATTACTAAAATGAATAAAAAAGAAAAGTAATATGTATGGATAGATTTTAGCATGTAAATCTTTTAGTTCAAACAAATTTACAAATATCTATCACATAGAAGTATTAGATACCATTCAGTAACTAAAATAAGGCATCTAAAAAGTTATTTGGTCTATTGATTACAATAAAAAGATTTGATACTTTTACCACAAGAATGCCTCTTTAGCTCAGCCGGTAGAGCAGCTCATTCGTAACGAGCAGGTCGCAGGTTCAAGTCCTGTAAGAGGCTCTCCTTATCGTATTAACTTTTTATATTTTATTCGTTTTGGAAGAATATCACCGCCCAAACGTTTTATTTTATTCTCCTCATATTCAGAGAAAGAACCTTCAAAGAAATACACTTGGCTGTCTCCCTCAAAAGCTAAAATATGTGTACAGATACGGTCTAAAAACCAACGATCGTGAGAAATAACTACAGCACAACCTGCAAAATTATCCAATCCTTCTTCCAAAGCACGCAAGGTATTAACATCCAAATCATTAGTAGGTTCATCCAACAGTAGTACGTTACCTTCTTCTTTTAAGGTCAT
>JAGQMT010000145.1 GCA_020428565.1 Candidatus Saccharimonadota bacterium
TAACGAGTGTGACAAAAAAGTCTTGGTATCATCAAGCCCCAGATCAGCAGAATTCAACTGTGATAATGACATTGTTTTAGTGTTTGCCAAAGCTCTGTATACCTCACGTTTTCTAGTTGTAGATTATACCATAAGGGAAATAAAGACTGCTAACCAAACCTAGTCGCGCTTCGCTAAACGCTTTTGAGCTAGCAGCCCCTAGTTATATAAGGATTTCCTTCCTCTGTCTCCTTCATTGTACGGGTGAACCAAAAGCATCAAGGTAGTACAAGTCTCCACCTTGACACTTTTGGTTGCAGCCCGTGCTGGTACGCCAGAGCGGCAGAAAGCCCGCTCAAGAACTATAAGGAGGGTCTTATGGACACTACAACATTACAAAATGAAACGTCAGCAAAGATTGCGAGGCTCAATGATGCGGCTCGTTTGAATGCGTCGAACTACGTAGCATCTCGGGGCATTATGTCGCTTGACGAGCATACTATCTCTGAGGTTTTTGTTACGGTACAGAACTTTAAAACGTTCACTGAAGATAACGATCCGTACGGTGAGCATGATTTCGGTACGTTTACTATGAATGGAG
>JAGQMT010000146.1 GCA_020428565.1 Candidatus Saccharimonadota bacterium
ATATCCAACATCCACTGTACGGTGTACGCCGACTAGCCATAAACCTAGGTTGGAGCGATAATAAAACCAGGCGCATTCGTAAATTGGCCAATGTTAACGCTGTCCGTCCCTCCAAGAAATACCGTGGCTACAAGGGTAATCCAGAGATTACTCCACCTGCTAACCACTTGCATGCCTACGCTGTATTTAAAGACACTAGCCGTCCACAGGACGGCATGGATTACAGTGCTATGCCTAAGCAAGCCAATGCCTGGGTGCAGGATTTTACATACATTAGAATTCGTTCTGGATTATTCTACCTAGCCTTAGTTATGGATCTCACAAGTCGTGAGATCCTAGGCTGGAAGCTAGGTACTAATCACAGTAGTGGCCTAACACATACTGCCCTCATTCAAGCCCTGCGTACCAACCCGAGCCCAGCAATATTGCACAGTGACCGTGGTAGCGAATACTTAAGCCAAAGACATCAAGATACTTGTGACAGATTTGAGATTAGGCTCAGTGCCAGCAAACCAGGCAGACCTTGGCAGAATGGATACATGGAACGTTGTATCAAGTCGG
>JAGQMT010000147.1 GCA_020428565.1 Candidatus Saccharimonadota bacterium
GAAGATGGCACACCAAAAGTCTAACGATACAGACCAATCGAAGCCACTTCTTGATAAGAATGGCAAGTTCGCAAAAGGTAATATACCTCCTGCAGGGTTTAACAAGCACCCAGAGAACAGAAACCCAGGCGGCTGGGTAAAGTCCGACACCCCACGCTTCAAGCTAGAGCAGATGATGAAGCTATCCGAGCCAGACCTCCGCAAGATAGCGGAAGATAAAGACGCTCCGTTATTCGAGCGTAAACTTGCTACGGCAATCAATAAGGGGCAGTGGCGTGAAATCAAAGAGATGATACAAGAAGTATACGGAAAACCTCAAGAGAATATAGACCTTACAAGCAAGGGCGATAAACTAAACGTAGCCTTAGTGGAGTTTGTCGATGGAGACAACAAAGACACCAGTAAAGATAGCAAGTGAGTTTAAAGAGCTGTTCAATCCTGAGTGGCGTTATATTATATTTCATGGCGGCAGAGGAAGCTTAAAGTCCCATAGCGTAGCCCGTGCATTACTTTTAAGAGGCAGACAATCTAAGCTGCGTATTCTTTGTACTCG
>JAGQMT010000148.1 GCA_020428565.1 Candidatus Saccharimonadota bacterium
ATTACTGGGAGTACTTTTCATCAAAAAAGAACGCTTATCTATTGATCGCAAAATTGAATACGCCATCTTATTACTGGCGATGTTCATTAGTTTTTGGCTTCCGACTCATATCAATATTACGTTTGTATAACAGAGGTAATGTTCTGCAATACATCAAATTAACATACAGCAAAGTTGCTAGATTACCTGAATTCCATCCCCAATCTTGTCATTCTCTAGAACCTCCTAAAACTTTGTCTCCTGCCAATACACCAGAAATAGGTATCAAATCATAATTATATTATTGTAGAATAGTCAACATATTGACAGAGGTAAGGATTTTGTGCTAAGATGTCATGGTATATCAATTAGGTAATACACACGAACTTGGTTTATACGTAGGTCTACCAGAGGTAGAAACCACATATGACCAAGTATTTTCGCTAAGTGTCTATCCTAAATAACAGTAAAGGTGTCATATAACTATGAAAGCTTTGATCACAAGAAAGGTCGGCATGACAAGCCTCAT
>JAGQMT010000149.1 GCA_020428565.1 Candidatus Saccharimonadota bacterium
TATTCGCGCACATTCCTGTTCCTCTGGCCGACCCAAAAACCCTAAAGCAAATTCTAGAAAGCATTTTTACAGCCAACGAAACACCTCAACTGTTTAGCTTTATCAACGTATTATCTGGTGGGGCGCTAGCAAACTTCTCGATAATGCTAGTCGGAATGGGTCCATATATTAATGCATCTATTATTATGCAACTACTCACAAAAGCCATACCTGCACTAGAGAACTTAAACAAAGAGGGAGAATTTGGTCGTAAAAAAATCAATCAATATACCAGAATATTAACTCTCCCTTTAGCGATAATTCAATCAATTGGAGCAATATATCTAGTTCGTCAATCGGCCTCAAGTTTTGCCGGGCTAGGAGATATCACTGCCAACACTTCTTTTATACAATGGGTGTTAATGGTAGCATCGTTGACCGGCGGTTCGATGATCCTTATGTGGCTAGGAGAATTAATTACCGAGCAAAGCATTGGTAATGGCATATCCCTAATCATAACTGTTGGTA
>JAGQMT010000014.1 GCA_020428565.1 Candidatus Saccharimonadota bacterium
CGGCACCAAAAAGTCACGCGCCCCCTCTGGGCTAGAGTTTGCCAAAACTGGCGTAGCCACCTCTGTAAAACCACCATCCGACATAAATCGTCTAATGTATTCGTAATAAGCCGAGCGACGCCGTAACATACTCTGCATCTTGGGGCGGCGCAAGTCTAAGTATCTATAGCGCAATCTGTTGTCTTCACTAATATTTTGGGTGGTATTGACCTGAATCGGTAGCGGCTCTGAGCGATTTAGCACCTCTATAGCGGATACGATTATTTCCATACTACCAGTATCGATGTTTGGGTTCTTGAGATTCTCGTCTCGCTCTTTGACTATACCAGTTGCACTTATGACAAATTCGTCCCTAAGTTGTTCACCAGTCCCAAATGCCTCACCAGATCCTGGCTGAATAGTTAGTTGGATTAGCCCCTTGTGGTCTCGTAAATCTATAAATATCAGCCCACCATGATCACGTCGTGAGTTGACCCAGCCCTTTACGGTTATTTCTTGCCCTATCTTATCAAGCGCTTCTATACTTAATGTTCTGTTCATCTATCAAATTATCCCTAATTGTTCATTTACTACTAAAATATAATGGCTAAGTATGGGGCGAAGACCTAGCGACACCAATTATCGCTGGTCAAAGCCCCAATATTATTATCTATTCTAATAATCATCTTACCTGTAATTATACAATAACTCATTCAATATTACCAAAATAAGGGCTACTTAGTCGATGGATTTGAGTTGTTTTTTGACCTTTTTGGCTTTGGCGTCGGCAACATCACGCATACTGTCGTATTGATCAAATTCGTCTATAATTGGCTTGCCTAACACCTGCTCTACTATATCTTCTATTGTTATCAGACCGGTGATTTCGGCGAACTGATTAACCACGATAAACATGTGTTGCTTGGTGCGAATAAAGGCCTGTAATACATGATCTAGTTCCCGCTCTTCGTTGACGTAGTGTACTGGGCTGTGCATAAAATCAGCAACCGTGGCGTTCTTTTTGGACTCTACTAAATCTTTGATATAAAGCATGCCTGCCACGATTTCGTTCTCCTGATCAAAAACAGGGAACCTAGAGTGACCAGTCTTGTGAAGCTCATCAAGCAAAATTGGGCTAATCACATCATCGGCATGGACACTACTGATGACTGTTCGGGGCGTCATGATATCATGCACTGTTTTTTTGCCAAAAGTCAGGGCGTGTCTAAGTATTCGAATCTCATCAGCCGACAAATCCGTATCGACAGGCTGAACGCCAACCAAAGTATCCTCCAACTCAGAGCGAGTGATAGTAACCGGCTCTTCGGCCAAAAAACGATCAAAAGCTCGACCCAGGGGTGTAGTGACTGGCTTAAGCCAAAAAGACAATCTCAACAAATACGGTGATGTTTTGGCAAGCAACCATATACCAACTGGACGCAGGTATAACTCCGTCAAGACAATAAAGACTACAAAAAACACAACCGCACCGATTACTAGACCTAAAAACCATCCAAATAGATCCGCCATCGCCACCAATGTAGCACTCAACACGACCGCTCGAAATAACTCTATAGTGATGTAAGTAGCCGACCCCCTGGATTTGAGCGGGTAGATTTGCTTAGATATTAGTTCGCCCTTTCTGGCCCAATATTTAAGATAAGGTAAAGACATGCTACGTAACGCCGTAGACATAGCAGTCAAGGCAATTGATAGCAAAAACCCAATGATTAGTAACGCTAACATAACATTATTGTATCAGCAAACACCAAATTGAATAAATAATGACTACTTTTTGTTAGACGGTGTAATTATTTGCCTAAACAACTACCAATCGGGTATTATAAACGAGTAATATTTTAGGGAGTTTTAATGAATCTAAAGACTATTATCATAGTAGTATCCATTATATTGGGCGTAGTCGGCTTTTTGGTCCTAACCGAACCAAAAGAAACACAAACCAGCGAGCCATCCAATCATACAACTGGTGCAGGCACCACTGGAGTGACATTGACAGAATTTGGAGACTTTCAGTGCCCTGGCTGTGCGTCCTACTATCCAGTCGTCAAACAAGTCAAAGAAGAATATGGCGACAAAATCACCTTTCGATTTGTACATTTTCCCCTAGAGTCAATCCATCCAAACGCTAGAGCCGCTGCTAGAGCTGCCGAAGCCGCCAGCCGACAAGGTAAGTTCTGGGAAATGCACGACCAATTATTTGAATACCAAAGTCAGTGGCAAGATACTAATGATCCAATTACTACGTTCAAAAGCTACGCAGTAAACCTTGGCCTAGACGAAGCCCAATTTGAAACAGATTACAAAGACAGCGCAATCTCAGCAATTGTTTCGGCAGATTTGAAACGTGGTCGAGAAAAAGGCGTCAGCTCCACGCCTACGTTTATGCTCAATGATGAAGTCATTAACCCAGCAGGTGGTCTTGAGGCCTTTCGAACCATCATCGATCAAAAAATCGAAGAACTCACTGGTCAAAAAGCCGACCGAAACTCAACAGAAGACCAAACAACCGAATAGCTGATTGTTCACAGATACCACGTCAATAGCCACTCTTTTGTCAAAGAGTGGCTATTGACCTAGATGTATGCCCAAAAACCAAAAAGAACAAAATAATTAGTAGGTGATATACTCTTGCCAAGTGGGTCGCTTAGCACGACCGAGTACTTTAGGTAGCCGATTGGCAATTTTCTTTATTTTGACAGGCATTTAACCATTAACCCTTCCATACAAACAACCACCTAAGGCTATTTGATAGTTATTTTATTGTTTAATATTTTTTGTTTTCCTACCGTATAGCTCGCATCTATACACTTGGATAGGAACTATTGTCGCTTATGATTACATTATTGTCAACTAGAAAATTAAATAAAATTTAGATATTTTGAAGTTTAACTCTTTTAGCTTATGCTATTAGTAATATGCATCACATGTTCGAAGAATTAACCCTAGTTATCGTCGTCGCAGTAGCGGTGAGCATGATCATGCGCGCGCTCAAACAGCCGATGATGATTGGCCACATTATCACTGGTATCTTGGTAGGTCCTGCGGTGTTTGATATTGCCAAATCTACCGAAACTCTAAACATTTTTGCCGAATTTGGCGTAGCTTTATTGTTATTTGTCATGGGACTCAGTCTCAATATCAAGGTCATAAAAGACATTGGTAAAGTAGCCATACTAGCCAGCTTAGCACAGGTGCTACTGGTAGGTGGTGCGACGTATGCAGCCGCCATAATCATGGGCTACAACCCTACCATAGCCACATATATTGCCCTAGCGCTATCGCTGTCGAGTACCATCATTGTCATCAAACTTTTGTCTGATAAAAAAGAGCAGTCCAGATTGTACGCCAAAATCGCCGTTGGTTTTTTGATCATACAAGATTTTATGGCAACCCTCGCTGTGCTATTTGTATCTTCTAGCTATAACGGTCATATTAGTATGGATGACTTCTTGCCACTCGCTCTCAAAGGTGGCAGTTTATTAGCTAGCATGCTGGTGTTTCGATATTTAATATTGCCACATCTCAATGGCCTGATTGGCAAGAGTCAGGAATTTTTGTTTTTGTTTGCTATCGGTATGGCGCTTGGTATCGCATCGTTATCCAAGATAGCTGGATTTTCATTAGAAATAGGTGCACTACTTGCTGGTATGACCCTAGCCTCTATGCCCTACGCCACAGAGGTGGCCTCTAGGTTAAAGCCTCTTAGAGATTTTTTCATCGTCTTGCATTTTGTGGTGCTTGGTTCGACGGTTAATCTTGAAGTAATCCAGAGCTCCCCAGGCAAAGCTATCGTGTTCCCGCTAATCGTGCTACTAGTCAATCCAATATCGATTCTCATAATGATGGGACTCATGGGCTACACCAAAAAAACCAGCTTCAAGGCTGGCTTATCTATGACTCAAGTCGGTGAGTTCTCGCTGATATTACTTGCTGTTGCCAATCTCCACGACTACATAGACAACAGTACAGTATCACTCATCACATTAGTGGCGTTAATAACCATTGGTGCATCAACCTATATGATCACCCACGCAGACAAATTGTATGACTTGTCAGAAAAATACCTTCGATTATTCGAAAGACGCAAAGCCAAAGAAGACCACGAGAAAAGACGGCGTTACGACTTAGTACTGTTTGGCTACCAAAAAGGGGGTCATGAATTCTTATCTACGTTCAAAAAACTCAGCAAGAAGTTCATAGTCGTAGATTATGATCCCAGCGTCATAGACTTCATGGAACAACGCAACCTAGAATACGTCTATGGCGATGCAACCGACATCGACTTGCTAGAAGAGCTAAACCTCAAACACAGCAAACTCATTGTCTCGACTATTACCGACAATGGCACCAACAAGATTTTGGCCAACTGGCTACAGGACAATAATCCTAGTGCTGTATTCATAGCCACTGCCGACAATGCCGAAGAAGCTACCGAACTCTATGCCAAAGGAGTGTCTTATGTAATATTGCCTCATTATATCGGCTCCGAGAAAATCAGTTCATTCATTAGACGTAACGAACTCAACAAAACGGCTTTCAAGCAATACAGAGAGAAACACCTGCAATACCTACAAACTAATCATGCACTGTTTGAATCAACCGATACATAAAGCCAATTTTTGCGAACATAATCCTGCAAACTAGGCAAAAGTGAAGTGTGCAGACCACGAGCCACTTGCCTCCGAATGTTGCTAGATGAAATATCCGATTTTTCGGCCAAGACAATCTGACCATGCGACTGAATCCTTGACAAAGCTCGATCGCATTTAGCCACATCCATCTGCTGTCGAACACCGACCAATAACCTCATATTATCTAATAAAATATCTAAGCCAGGCCAAAGCTTTGCCGAATCCGCAGAGTCCATAAACGTCAAAACATCTGAGCCAATCATCATAAATAACTCATCGTTAGCGAACATAGATTTCAGTCTAGGCAGAGTGCCACTAACAGTGAAGCGCTTATCAGGTAACTCTAATTTCGACAGATTTGGATGGGGCAAAAGTGCCGTGTCAAGCATCGCCAATCGATGCGCGATGTGACTGACTCCAGACTTTTGCCTAGGACTAGGTTCTGGTAAAAAATACACCATATCCAGATTGGCAGTTACTACCGATTCAAGTGCAAAGGCAATGTGACCAGCATGCACTGGATCAAAGGCACCACTAAATATCCCTATTTTACTCATATGTCCTATTATACAACATGTTCCATGGCTCATAGGGATGCACTCAATCTAACAAGCGACGCTATTCTTGCAGGAATGCACTTTGCAACTTGTAATTAGTTTGTTGCGAGGGCGTTGATTCCAGTGACCATTTTTGCACTTAAATTTTAATGGCCCAAATTTATCTGACGGGCCAGACTCCTGAGATATATTGCCGAAACCTAGCTGACGATATTGATTTTCTGCAGTGGCCAAACCAATACTAGCACCACAACCACTAAACACATCTCCTTTGACACTAGCCTGCTCGGCCGCCAATTCCATTTCGTGTACAGCCATTGCATATGACACCACCCCTGTATGAAGCGGTTGGATAACGACATTTAGGGTATTGTTGTTATTGCTGAACCTATCCCTCATGGCAGCCGCCAAACCATAATCCAGCCATCCGCCCGTAAAACTATCCGATTTAGCCAAATAAGCAGTCAGTAAGTCCTTTTGCTGACAAACAAAATCATAGGTGTTAGTATGACTGCCAACAGAGTCTGCGCTACGCACGCCAGCGTGCCATCTACTGCCGAATAATATCCCCATAGATCGATCATAGACATCCGTAAGGCGATCTATCAAAAACTCTTGATTAACCATATCTAATTCAAGCTGTATACGCTGACCAAGTAACTCACCCTTCATAGGTTCATAGCCGACAGCCCGACACACCTCTTCCAATGCCCAACGATTGCTCCCATCCAATGACTGGGACGTCATGCCAATGGTACCATCTGGTCGCCGCGTAACCACTCTCAGCATAGTCTGCTTCCTAGACACATTATAACCACCCACGTCATCCGTAGCTTCCATAAGTTCAGGCGGAAAATCAGATACGACCACCATAGTATTTGGCGCTTCGCCCTTGGCCATACTAATCATATCTTCATACTCAGCCTTCTCGATTTGTCGACGCCTTAGTTCATAAGTTGGCAAATCTTTAGCTTGTTCTATAGACTGGTCAAAAATTGGCGCCAACGGACTACCGCAGTCAGCGTACAATTCTCCGTCCTGATAGCGATATTCAAAAGCAGTACGCATACTACCATCCAAAACCTCGGCCAGCCAAGTCGTGACATCATTATAACGCCTAGCTTCATAATCGTAATTTTCTTGACTCGCAATAGCACTTTGTGGCTTCGATTCTAATGCAACCGACATAAAAACCCCCTTGTCTACACAGAGCAAGGGGTAAAATAGTCAATAATAGCTTTACGAGTTGCTATTATTACTCATCCGCTCTTGCTCGAGAGACTTTTTATTTGCTGTATCGGACTTCGTTGATAGTATTGACAAATTATATATACTTGTGGTATAATAAAAAGATACACTACCTCTTCACCGTTGCGGCACAGTGAGGGAATTTCATCAACATAGACATCAATATTTAGTCTATCGACAATCACCCTACTTCCAGCTCTATTTGTTAATGAATATTAGTATAAACCAAATACAATACGCTAGATATAGTGTTTTTTACTGCATTTATCCACTACTTATAGCGGATACACAACTAAAAGTTAGCCTCAAAGCTCTTGACAATATTGACTAAAATACTGTCATCCATACGAACATTTCTATCTTCATAGTAGAAAAAGAATGAGTGACTAACATTATCGACACCAACAATGTCAGCAGCAATACCACCACCTACCAAACCAGTGCCAACGGTTTGGTTACTGGTAATAGGGTCACACATAAATGTCACGTTCTCCCATTTCGCCTCTACTGGATGATTGCCGTTTGCTTCTGAGTCCAGCCTTGTACCAATATCTTTGGCGTAATTAACACAATCATTAGACACATTACCAACCATAAATTTATTACCAGAGACGGTCAATGGCAACATTCGCACTAATTTGTGAGACGCCGGCATTGTATCTATATGTAGTTGCAAGCTCCTATCGTCCCCACCTTGTTTGGTCGACTGCCACTCGTAGTAGTTGCTAACGTGATTCTGTACACGATTGGACTGAATCCAATCCTGAGGCAAATCCAAACTAAATAGTGGCTCATGAATAGAAATGGTAGCATCTTGATTGGCTTTCACTTCTGACAATATAGGAACGTTGGTTTTTTCTTTCTTGCCAGTCGATAAATCATTCTTTAAAATCAGAGCAACTATCACAAAAGAAAGCCCGAGTATAAATGCAAATTGCAAAAATACTTTTGGCCCAACCTTTCGTCTTGCACGTTTCCCATGTTGATACATAAGCAGTATGTATTATCTCACATTTTCATATGCACGAGGACGGACCTCGTGCATATGAGGGATGCGAGAGGCGGATAAGGACGGTCTAGGTCGTCTAAATGAAGCTCAGGCAAGCGCGCCAACAGATATGAGTACAAGTACAATGATGCCAAGGACGATACGATAATAAGCAAATGCTCGGAAATCGTGCTTTGAGACATATCTAAGAAGCCAACCAACCACGAAGAAGGCTGTAACAAACGAAGCTATGATGCCAACGACTACCGAAAGATAGCCACCCTGCACTGATGCAACATCGCCAGTTGCTATCTTGAACAAACCCGCCAAGAGTAATATTGGTATTCCTAAATAAAACGAAAAC
>JAGQMT010000015.1 GCA_020428565.1 Candidatus Saccharimonadota bacterium
ATACGACTGGTGAAGAGTTGTATTATTTACTACTAAATAAGGCAAAAATTCATAATCAACACCTTGCGAGACATATCGGTGTAGGTCCGGATGATCACGTAGATAATATTGCCTTGTCTATCAAAAAAGTCGTTGAAAAAGCCAAGCTCAGCACTCATGTTTGGGCTATAAAGCGTAGCGTTTTGAAGCGCCTATTAGCCAAAAATCCTCCAAGGAATGTTATGAACTATCTTCATTACACTTCAATAGACTCTATGCTCAAGCGTGAAAATATTGCCGAGGTAATGTGTGCGGCAAGACTGATGGAAAATGAAAAATGGCTCCATAGCTTCAACAAATTATATGTTGAATTGTTGCCTGTTGATTTCGAGAATCGTAAGATTGAGCTGGTGGTTATGAATAATGCCAGATGGAGACCATTGATTGATATGCTGTATGCAAATAAACGTCATAATATTTCCCATCTTAAAGAAGCGGGTTTTATCGCTATTTTTGTGCCACAGCAAACTCGTATGGAGGGTTATGTTTTAGCGACGTTGCCAATCGTCATACATTATATCAACGAACTTAGAACTTATAGCTCTTACTTTAATCTCAATCAGGTCAAGGCGGATTTTGGTAAGCGAATAGTCGATGTATTGAACGATGATTTGGCGCACCACGTTGAGATCTCTGGACATCGTCTGCACTGGCGAACGGTGCATAGATATTTTGGCGGAGAGTATAATGGCGGTCATCTGGACTTATGGCAACCGCATGTGCAACCAGACGATTTAGCATGGCGTAGGACCGAAGAGTATCTGTTTACAATAAATCCTGAGTTATCATTTTGGAGAGGTTTAGATTTCGTTGGTGTTAGGATAAATGGTGCTAAGCCAGTTAGTATGTCACTGCTTGATGTTAGTAATAATTATTATTTTGCTCTCAGTTATCAAGATAGGATGTATCAGTATATGCAAAAAAGTTTACATAGTGAGCTGTTTGTTCGATACATGAAGCAAAAGATTTTTGAGACACAGATTATTCACCAACTTAGTACGGATAATATTGTCAATGATTTTCTAGATTTTTGAGGTATCTAACTTTAGCTAAAAACTGCTAAAATAGTAGCAATGCAAGAGTTTAAGCTAGTTAGCAATTACAAGCCTAGCGGTGATCAGCCGAAGGCTATCAAACAGATGACGGATCTCATCAATCAGGGTGTCCGTGAACAAACGTTGCTTGGGGTCACTGGTAGTGGCAAGACTTTTTCTATGGCTAATGTAATTCAGAATATCCAGAAGCCGACTCTCATCCTCAGCCACAACAAAACACTCGCAGCTCAACTCTACAGTGAATTTAAGAACTTCTTCCCAGAAAATGCAGTTCATTATTTCGTTAGTTACTTTGATTATTATCAGCCAGAGGCTTATATTGCCAGAAGCGACACTTATATCGAAAAAGACAGTCAAATCAATGAAGAGATTGATAGATTACGCCACGCAGCCACAGATGCTTTGTTGACTAGAAAAGACGTCATTATTGTAGCTAGCGTTAGCTGTATTTATGGTATCGGCTCGGTAGAGGACTATGATGGCCTGAGTATAGAACTAGCGGTTGGTGAACGCAAGGTTCGGGACAAGTTTATTCGACAGCTGACTGATATTCAGTACCAACGAAACGATATCGACTTTCATCGTAGTACATTTAGAGTGCGTGGTGATGTCGTCGATGTATATCCAGCCAGCGAAGAATCGGCTTATAGGATTGATTTTTTTGGTGATGAGATAGATAGAATAACTAGAATTGATCCGTTAACTGGTGAAATAGAGGCTAATTTGGATAGTCTCAAGATATTCCCCGGTAGCCATTATGTGACGCCTTATGACAAGCTCAAGGTTGCATTAGGTAAAATCCAGCAAGAATTAGATGAACGAGTTGCACTATTTGATGCACAAGGCAAATATTTAGAGTCACAGCGACTCAAACAACGGACAAAGTTTGACCTAGAGATGCTGGAACAAACAGGCTTTGTCAAAGGTATTGAAAATTATAGTCGTTATCTAACCAATCGCGAGCAAGGTGATCAACCTGCTACATTGCTAGACTATTATCCAGATGATTTTTTGATGTTTATCGATGAATCTCATATGACAGTTCCGCAGGTGCGAGGCATGTATAACGGCGACCGAGCACGCAAGGAAGTGTTGGTTGAGCATGGTTTTCGATTACCAAGCGCATTAGATAATCGACCACTCAATTTTGCTGAGTTTGAACGACATATCAATCAGGTTGTTTACGTCAGTGCTACGCCAGCGCAGTATGAGTTAGAGAGGTCTCCAGAGCCGGCTCAACAAGTGATTCGACCAACTGGCTTGTTGGATCCGCCAATAGAGGTTAAGCCTGTAGAAGGTCAGGTGGATGATTTGATTGATAATATTAGACAAACTATTGCTAAACGTCAGAGAGTACTGGTGACGACGCTCACCAAGCGTATGGCAGAAAATCTCACAGAATATTTACAAGATATTAACATCAAGGTAACTTACTTACATAGTGACGTGGATACATTGGATCGAACGGATATTTTACGGGATTTACGTCTAGGAATATATGACGTCGTAATTGGTATCAACTTGTTGCGCGAAGGCTTAGATTTGCCAGAAGTGTCACTGGTAGCGATTTTGGACGCCGATAAAGAAGGTTTTTTGCGCTCAGAACAGGCGCTGATTCAGACGGTTGGTCGGGCGGCTAGGCACGTCGAAGGACGAGTGATTATGTATGCTGACAAAATTACTGGCAGTATGAGGCGCACTATTGACGAGACAAAGCGACGAAGATCTATTCAGGAGAAGTACAATCAAGACAATAATATCTCACCGCAAGGTATCAACAAAGACATTGATAAGGGTTTACGACCTGATTTGCCAGAAGAAGCTAAGAAGCCCAAGCTTGATCTCAAAAAAATTCCAAAAGATGAATATAAACATATTATTCGAGATTTGACGGCACAAATGGATCTAGCCTCTGCCAATTTACAATTTGAAAAAGCTGCCGAACTACGCGACACGATTGCTGAAATTGAATCCACAATGACCACAAGTAAGTAGTCTAAATTATTTATGATTGTTGTGATGTTTGGTGACGAAATGTGGTAAGATAAGCACAAGGTTCATTGTAGGAGGGTGAGGTATGGCTAGGAAGTCATTTGGTAGAAATAATCAGAACGACACAGTTGAAAAACATGAGACCCAAAAAGAGGTTATTAAATCTAGACAGATTTTTAGTAGAAAATTCACTATTGTCTTCGTTGGGTTATTTTTTGTATTAGCCGTAGCCATATTCGGACTGTTCAATTTATTATCAAAAGATTCCAATACTACCTCAGAATTTAGCTTAGGCTCCTTGGTATCGCAAGAAATACTAGACGCAAGTTCACTGCAAAATGATAACCGAACCATCCAATCTTCGTTTGGGTTTAGCCTTAGTTATGATACGAAGATGTTTGATGTGCAAGGTCAAGTGACAGACCCAGCTTCAGACGCTAATTATATATCGGGCATGACCTACACAGAAGATGAGCTTGATACCGAACGTGAATACAGTTTGATCAAACTCAGATCCCACAACGCAGAGACGATTAGACAAAACGCAGAAGACTCATTTGTTAATCTACCAGAGTTAGTGTTCTTGACGAATATTCGACAGGATTTCTGGGATAGTCGAATTAATGATCCGGCATTGGCGGGCAAGAGCAAGCTACAAATCTACATAGATGAGGTTATGGCGGAATCTGCCGAAGGTTATGAGATTAGCCTCTCTGAACCCGAAGTTATTACTCTCAACGGTGTGGAGTTTACAAAAATAGTTAAGACGCGAATTGCCAACTCCTATGGTTTGGACAATAAATATCAAGATGTTTATTATTTTGCAGTCCATAATGATAGGCCTTACCAAATAGTGATTTATGATATACAAAATGACACCAATAGTATTGTGGCCCAAATGGAAGGTGTAGTTAGTACATTTACTCTTGGCGATGTTGATACGACCAAACTATCCTACTTGAACTCTAGTGACGTAAACTCCTCAGTGCTTAGCGCCGAAACGAGTCAGTCGACGCCAAAGGACAGTGCAAATCTAGTCAATGAGATAGACGAAGACAATATATTGGATGTCGTGGTCAGAAATCAGCTGGCTGTTGTTAGGGTTGGGTCTATATTGTGTATGGATATTGATTTGGTTGGTTACGATAGTTCGACGACCATTGAAGGCGTCTGTACGGTGTATATCGGCAGTGGCTCAATTATCTCTACGGATGGCTTGGTAGCTACTAATGGACATGTTATCGCTACAGACAATATGACGATTATATCTGATTATTTGGCCAATTCGATGAGCGTTGATGTATTGGCCAACAAAGCCGAGGCATTTATGCCATATTTTATCGCTATAGGCGATGTTAGCCCATCACAAGCACAGGCATTTATCACTGCAATACGGTCTGGCGAACAGGATGCGGTTAATCTAGCATTATCACTGGCCAATTTGATTCATACAGAAGATATCAATGTTACCGCAACCAATAATATTTATGCTCTACAATTATCAAATGAACCTCTGAAGTTGGTGGATATAACGGAGCTACCAAAAGGTTTTCAGGACTCAGATGGCATTGCTTCGGCGAAGTTGATTGACAAGGACTTTGATGTTAATACGCCTATGAACGAGATTCAATTTGCAGATTTAAAAGGAAGTGATGTCGCTTTATTGAAGATGGACGGTTCAAACTTCCCGGCTGTCAGACTAGGATCTATCTTGGGCATAGATTTGGGTGATAAAATTACGGCTATAGGATATCCAGCCTTTGTGGATGGGGGACTAATGACTGCCAAAGCCAAGACAGTGCCAAGTGTGAGTCAAGGTCAGTTATTGCGGGTGATGCAACAGTCACTAGACTCTAATATGTTACTACTTACGGATGTTCCGATATCGGGCGGTAATAGTGGTGGCCCGGCCTTTGATAGTACTGGCAATCAAATAGGTCTCAATACTTATAGCAAGATGGACTGTGAAGACTCAAAATGTTTTGGTAACGGAACAGCTAGAGACATAGAAGACATCAGGGTGTTGTTGAAGCGCAACTCTCTGCAATTAAGCACGGCGGGTACTGTCAATGAAGACTGGAATCAGGCTGTCGACGCCTTCAAATCAGGTAACTACAAACTAGCAACTGCTAAGTTTGCTTCGGTCAAATCAAATTACGCTAATCATTATCTAGCCGCTGGAATGTATGATATTGCCAATAGTTTAAACGACTCTGCTATCGTCAGCGCCGTACCAACTACCACGACTAATAAAGCGTTGCTGTCTATTATTTTGGCTACGCTCATAGTTGGTGTCATTTGTCTTGTATACTTCTTATTGCGAAAAAATGGATACAAACTAGCACATGTCCATGCTATGACTCCTGTCGGTGGATCATTGCCTAGCGATGTACAAGCTAGTGCTTCTCAACCAAGCGTGGCATCACCAAACCCTAGTGTTGGTGTTCAATCTACTCAGCCGATGACTGCTGTCAACTCACCCATACAGCCACCGGTGCAACCAGTGTCCACTCAGCCCTTGGTTTCAGAAAATCAAATCCCTGACCAGAACCAAGTTGCACAACCAGCAGTATCTCAGGCCCAAGTGCAACCGACTAATTCGCCCAATCAATCATATTCAAATGATGATAATCCAAATAATTAAAAATTAAGTAATTAAGGGTTAATATCGGGTCTATAGAGTGCTATAATATTCAAATATGGCAAAAATCACACGAGATGAAATATTAAAGTTGGCCAAACTTGCCCAACTAAAGCTCTCTGATCAGGAGATTGAAAAGTACCAAACAGAGCTACAGAGCATCATGGAGTATGCGGATATCTTAACTGATGTGGATGTCACAGGCACAAAGCCGACATATCAGGTCACAGGCTTACAAAACGTCACTAGACCAGATGTCGCCATGGATTATGGTGTGTCTAGGGATGAATTGTTAAAGAACGTACCTCATAGAGAAGCTGATTACATCAAGGTCAAGAGGATGATAGAATGAACGATTCAGTACCAAGCACTTGGGATAAATGGGACAATATATCCAAGATTGCGTCTGATGTCACCAAGGGCGATGTCAAGGCAATTGATTTGGTTAATGAGTCACTAAGACGCATAGATTTAGCCACAGAATACAATTCTATCATTGCAACCACGGCTGAGAGGGCAAAACAAAGAGCCGTTATGATTGATGATAGTATCAAGGCTGGAGAGAAAGTTGGTCGATTGGCTGGTGTACCATTTATTGCTAAGGATAATTATTTAACCTTTGGTGCCGAGACGACGGCGGCCAGCAATATCCTAAAGGGTTTTAGTGCTCCTTATCAGGCTACGGTCATAGAGCGCCTAGAGGCAGAAGGGGCAATCTGTGTCGCCAAGGCTAACTTAGACGCTTTTGCACACGGCTCTAGTACAGAAAATAGTGATTTTTTTACAACATTAAATCCACATGACAAAACTAGAGTACCCGGCGGTAGTTCTGGTGGGTCTGGAACGGCTACTGTGCTTGGTTTGGCACCTTTTGCATTAGGTACCGATACAGGTGGGTCTATTAGGTTGCCAGCGAGCTTTTGTGGCGCTGTTGGACTCAAGCCAACCTATGGTTTAACTTCTAGGAGTGGGGTAGTGGCGATGGCTAGTAGCCTTGATTGCATGGGGCCAATTACTACTAATGTTGATGATGCGGCCTTGATTTTAGATGTGATTGCAGGCAAAGATGAGCTGGATAGTACGACTATCATGCGTGACAAACAGTCTTATACTCAATTAGACAGTGACCTGAGCGGTAAAGTAATCGGTGTCGTCAAGGAATATATGGGCGAAGGTTTAGACAGTGCTGTCAAATCGGTCATTATAAAAGCCATCAATGATCTAGAGGCCGCTGGCGCAACTATCAAGGAAGTAAGTTTACTATCTTTGCCTTTAGCTTTGGCGGTGTATTATATAGTCTGTCCGGCCGAAATAAGCAGTAATCTGAGTCGTTACGACGGTCAAAGGTATGGATTTAGCTATGAAGATGCCAAGAATTTGGAGGATTCGTATGAATCATCACGCAGTATTGGTTTTGGTGCCGAGGCGAAGCGCAGAATTATGATCGGCACTTATGTACTTAGCTCTGGTTATTATGATGCCTATTACAAAAAGGCTCAGACAGTTCGTACTAAACTTATCAATGAATTCAACACAGCATTTGAGTCAGTTGATTTTCTGGTTGGTCCGACTGCACCCAATGTCGCATTTGAGATTGGTAAAAATAATGACGATCCCCTGCAGATGTACCTGACGGATATTATGACTGTGGCGGCTAATCTGGTAGGGATACCGGCGATGAGTATTCCGGCCGGAGACGTAGATGGATTACCCGTAGGTCTACAGATTATGGCAACATCCAACAACGACCGAGAACTATTGTCGATTGCGAAGATATACGAGGAGGTGAGATCAATATGAGCACGGAATTTTTAGTAGCCATCATTGGTGGTATCTTGGCGATATTAGGCTTGATTACCTTTGCGACTAGACGTACACGCAAGGGGCTGGATCGTAAGTATTTTCAAATTAAATGGCGTGAACTGCAGAAAGGCTTGAATAAGCCTGAATCTTGGCCGATGGCAGTTATTCAAGCCGATAATTTATTCGACGAAGCCCTGAAACGTCGTCGATTCAAAGGTAAAACCATGGGTGAACGTCTCGTTT
>JAGQMT010000016.1 GCA_020428565.1 Candidatus Saccharimonadota bacterium
AACTTGCCAAGGTGCTAGCAAAGGAATTTTTTGGATCTGAGTCGGCTCTAGTCAAAATTGACATGAGTGAATTCGGGGAACATCACAATGTCTCTAGGTTAGTTGGTGCGCCAGCTGGCTATGTGGGCTATGATGATGGCGGTCAGTTGACGGATAAAATCCGTCGGCAACCATATAGCGTTGTACTGTTTGACGAAATTGAAAAAGCGCATCCCGATGTGTTTAACATACTACTACAGCTCCTAGAAGACGGTAAGGTGACTGATGCTAAGGGTCGATCAATTGACTTCACAAATACTATCATCATCATGACTAGCAATATTGGGGCTAGTAAGCTTCAGAAGGAGGCAAGTTTTGGTTTCTCTGTTTCGGGTAAGCAATCTTTGACTGATTTGGATCAAATACACAATGATAACAAGCATCTGGTGTTAGAGGATTTACGCAAACTTATGAAACCAGAGTTGCTGAATAGAATCGATAAGACAATCGTCTTTAGAGCGCTGACTCATGATGACGCATTAAATATATTGGATTTACAACTCAAAGAACTAGATTCGCGACTAGTCAAAAGCGGTATTGGCTTAAATGTTAATACGAGTGCTAAGAAATTGATGCTAGATCAGGCCTATGACGCCAAAAACGGCGTTCGACCGATGCGCAGACTCTTGCAAGACACTATCGAAGATCATATTGCTGAGGGTATACTGGATGAAACATACCACAAAGGTGATATAGTTAATGTTAGCGTTCTCAAGGGTGGCTTGCGCTATACAGTCAAAAAACATGAATCATAGATCAAATAATGTGGAGTAATATGGATTTTTGATTGATATTACTGTAGTATTTCTGTAGACAATGACAAGAGGGGGCAGATGAAAAAACTTAGGCTATTAGGTATATCATTTATGATAATCATGCTTGGCGGCCTAGTTTTTGCATTTTATAATTTACAAAATATTAGCGATTGGCTTAGGCTCAAAGACTATACACCAAGTACAAATGTTGTTGCCTTGGCAGATAATACCACAATGAACTCACTGGGTACTAAACTATTCTATGTGTCATATCCTGAGGTGATCGACAAAAATAACTTCTATAACTATTGTCATATTGAAGAATTTTCTATCATTTTGGGCTGTTATCTCACAGGTGAACAGCGCATATATATTCTCAATGTCACTGACGAGCGTCTAAACGGCATCAAAGAAGTTACGGCTGCCCACGAAATGCTTCACGTCGCATATGCTAGGTTGAGTAATCAAGAAAAAGAACGAATAGATAAGTTGCTACTTGATACTTATGACACTATCACGGATTCGAGATTAATCGAAACTATAGAGAATTACCGTAAGGCAGACCCTAGTGTCGTGACTAATGAATTGCATTCTATCTTAGGGTCCGAAGTTAGGTCGTTGCCTAGTGAACTAGAGGACTACTACAAGCAGTACTTTACCAACCGGTCCAAGGTGGTCTCTTACTCAGAGCGTTATGAACAAGCATTCATCGATCGACGAGATGCTATACGAGATTATGATAACCAGTTATCCGAGATGAAAACTCAAATAGACGCACTGAGCAACACACTATCAACCGAAAGCCAAGAACTCAATAATCTCAAGCAACAACTCAATACATTACGCGAAACCGACATTCCTGCTTACAATTCGGCTGTGCCAGACTTCAATAATCGTGTTGCCGAGTACAATAATCAATCTGATCACTTGGCAACATTAATAGTTAGCTATAATGAATTGGTAAACAAACGTAATAGTGTCGCATCCGAAGAGGCTGAGTTGATACAGGCTATCAACAGTAAGGATGTTTTACCGGAACGAAGTAATTAGTATGAAGAAAAAATTCATCAAATATATTTGCCAAAGTTGCGGAGCGAGCTTTAGTAGCTGGATGGGTAAATGCAGCTCATGCGATGAGTGGAATACTATAACAGAGCAGTTGGACACGGCATCTATACAATCTCCCAATGGACGCAAATTACAGGCCATTAGTGCTGAAGATATAGAATTAAATACAGATACTTTTGCGAGGCTTCAATCTGGTATGACAGAGGTCGATACTGTGCTTGGTGGTGGCTTCGTCCCCGGCGGTGTTGTGCTGATTGCTGGCCAACCTGGTATCGGCAAGAGTACTTTATTGTTGCAAATTGCATATAATGTATCGGCCAAGCATAAGGTGTTGTATGTGAGTGGCGAGGAGTCGACTACACAAATTGGTCTCCGAGCGGAGAGATTGGGAGCAAGACGCCCGAATCTAATGATCGCTTCTTCTGGTTCGGCTAACGATATTGCTCAAACTATATTGTCAAAAGATTATGATTTTGTCATTGTTGACTCGATTCAGACCGTGAATGTTGATGAAGTGTCCTCTATGGCTGGTTCGACTTCTCAGATAACCAACAGCACGCAAGTTTTGATGAATGCAGCAAAAACAACTAATACTGCCTTACTAATTGTTGGACATGTGACTAAAGAAGGCTCAATTGCTGGTCCAAAAGTCCTGGAGCATGTTGTAGATGTCGTACTGCAATTAGAAGGTGATAGGTATGGTGGATTCAAGATGCTTCGAACGGTCAAGAATCGTTTTGGTAGCACCAACGAATCGGCTATATTTGAAATGCTAGAACAAGGACTCGTGCCTGTAGATAACCCATCGGCGGCGTTATTGGAGGAACGGCGGGTCAGTGATGGTTCTGTAGTCTTGGCTACCGTTGAGGGCGCAAGGCCGTTACTTGTTGAAGTGCAAGCGTTAGTCAACACTAGTAACTATGGTTATCCTAAGCGTACGGCCAGTGGTATAGACTTGAATCGAGTTAATCTGTTGATTGCCATGTTAGAAAAACGCACGAAGCTGAATCTATCTGATAAGGACATCTATATCAATATAGTTGGTGGCATCAAGGCCAACGAGCCAGCAGCCGATCTAGCTGTTTGTATGGCTATTGCTTCGGCCAGCAAGGGCATGCAACTCAAGGAAGATTTAGTGGTATTTGGAGAGCTTGGCCTGAGTGGTGAGGTTCGCAGAGTCAACTTTATGGATAAGCGATTGGCCGAGGCTAAGAAGCTGGGCTTCAAAGGCGCTATCATGCCAAAGCAAAAATCCGACAGCAAAGATGAATCAGTGTATGCTGTAACAGATATCAAAATGGCACTTAATCAATTCTTGAGTAAATAATCTAAACATCCCAAATAGGTCTATAGTATGTGTCTAGAGATACAGCCCTAGGTTTTATAATCCTAGGGCTGAACAGTGCTTAATTGAATAGATCGCTTAAATTAGACCTCGCTAATCACTTGCTGATATAACTGGAGAAGCATTACTATTGTCTCTGGCATAAACACTACCACCAGTAAACGATGGATTGGCTACACTACAGCTACTATTCGAACATATTGGCGTGCCTCCACTGGCTGGATATACACTTACGCTTCCAGAAGCTCCAGTCCAGCTAAATTTGCCATTACCATTGTACTTAAGGGCTATGACACTGATAGTTAATGAATTGGAGGTTGCATCATACATAGCACTGTCTATGACTCGTGCGGTAAACGATAGATTACCACTGGTGGTTGGTGTGTAATTGATCGAGTACAAGCCTTGTCCTGTTAGAGTATGGCTACCAACTACTTCGCCATTGACGATGAACTCTACCTTACCAGCGCCTTTATCTTCATTGCCGTTTAGTGCATGTGTACCCGGCAAAACTGTAGCACTTAAGGTGTATGAGTTTGCCAAGCCCAATGAACGGTTCACTGTCACCGACGGTCTGGCGTCGCTACATTTATGAAGATCATCTTGTTCGTTTGTAGTGGAGCTAGACGTACCATCGACAAATGTATCGGAACTATATTGTGTGGCTGTACCGCCAGTCTCTTCTTTTTTGGCGAGTGCGGGTGTACATTCTGTTGCAAGCTTACCGCTGATTATATCTATAGTGCGTTTTTGATTACTACTATTAGTTTTGCTATACCAAGAAGGGAATAAATCTTTGTCAGGGCTTGGTACTCTTGATCCGCTACTGATGGAGTTTCTTACTATATAGGCGGACAATGTTTGAATACCGGCTGGCTTTTCCCAGTCTTTTGGTGCAAGGTCTTGATGAGCTCGCTTCATCCAATTCTGGAATATAGGCCTAGTCATAGTCTCCATATAGCCGGACATTTCCTTAGTGCGATTGTAGTATCCAACCCACACAGCAGCAGCGTATTTGGATGTATAACCAGTCATCCATCCATCTTTCGAGTCGTTTGTAGTACCGGTTTTTACTGCCACTTTCCAGGCGCCACCGTTGCCTGGCATCGTATGAGGTTTGGTGGCTAGATAACTAGCATTTGGGTCAGACAAAATATCGTTTATGATATAAGCTGTATCTTCTCTGACGACTTGAGTACCGCCTTCGAGCTTCCACTCGTAGGTAGTTTTGTCTGTTGCATCCTTGATACTAAGTATATATGTTCTTGGTATATTGAGGCCATTTCTAGACAAGGTAGCAAGACCATGAACGTGTTCATCCATCTTTAGATATGCGCCGTCACCGATTGACGATGAACCATAACAAGCCGCTTCATTGGCTGTAACGAATTCTACAGTATCTGGTGCGTAACAATTGTAGCCATAACTATTTGGATTACTAGCGTTCATGAGACTTTCGGCGGTATCAATTGTCTTTTCGACGCCTGCTATGAGCATAGCTTTGACGGCGGGTACGTTTCTGGATCCGCCCAAGGCGTATCTGATAGTTATTGGTCCAGGATACCTTAGGTCGTAATCATACAAACAGTTACCACCATTTTTAGGTATGGATTTATTAGTACATGGGTATCCAGGCAAAACGCCCTGAGTATCATACAGTACACTTCCAGCACCAGTATTTTCGGTCGATTCAATCAAGGCTGTGTAATCATACGGCTTGAAACTTGAGCCAGGAGGCAAAGGTGTTCTAGCATAGTTATTCTCACCAAACTCTGTATTAGTGAAATCTGGTCCACCTACCATGGCAACAATCTGACCAGTCTCTACGTCTTCGGCAGTAAAGGCGGCTACGTTTCCGCCTTGTTTTTCGACTTGCTTAATACCGCTAGCTACTTCTTCTTCGGCAATTGTTTGTAGATTCAAATCTAGGGTGGTAGTAACTTTCCAACCGCTCCTGTTGACAGTTTCTGCGCTGTATTTTTTTTCTAGTTCTTCCTTGGCGGCGAGTACAAAGTGTGGCGCCTTAATATTGTGATATTTACTTTCGGTCTTGTGTACCGTGGCTAATACATCAACGGCTTTGGCTTCTTCTTTCTCATCTTCGGTAATATAGCCCATTTCATGCATAATATTTAAGGTATAGTGCATTCGACCAACTAGTGCTTCATTACCAGTTTCGCCTCGAGAGTTTTCTTCGTTGAAATATGCCCCATAAGGTGAATAAAAGGAAGGTGATTGTGGTATTGATGCCAAGAAAACAGATTCGGCTAAAGTTAAATCTTTGGCAGATTTATGGAAGTAATCTTGAGCCGCAACTTCAGCACCGTACTGGATATTACCATAAGGGGCGGCGTTGAGATAACCTGTAATAATCTCGTCTTTTGTATAGCTTCGTTCAAGTTCGATGGCTAGTATCAGTTCTTTAACTTTACGGGTATATGATCGGTCAGCAGACCAATCCTGACTAAGTTTGACGAGTTGCTGGGTAATGGTTGAACCACCTTGAGAGGTTGACCCACCAGTAACGTTTGCCCAAGCCGCTCTAGAGATACCCTTCATATCGAATCCGCCATGCTTAAAGAAATCACGGTCTTCTAGTGCAATGGTGGCTTGTTTGAGGTATTCGGCAATGTCTTCGCTCTTGACAGGTATACGCTTGACGGCGTCGTAGTCTTCCCAGAGTAATGTTTCACCTGTTTTGTCAAAATAGCGAATAGAGCCACCGATATTACTACCCGAAATATCACGAAGATTTGGTAAATCTTTCCTGAAATAAGCAAATACACCTATCATCAATACAAAAACTGAGACGATACCAATCCCTACAATCTTTAGGGCCATCAAACGACCTTCGCGACTAAACCAGTATTCTTTTAGCTGTTTAGGATGCAGTCGATAGAGGATTCTCTTGAATCGACCTTTTGGTAATTTACTTAAACGTTCGGCCTTTCGGAGGGCTTTTTCGTCACGGCGAGCCTTTACCTTGTCTGTCAGTGAGGTGTTAAGCTTGATTTTTTTGCCACTTTTAGTGACATGAACATTGCTACTTTTTCTGGGGTGATTAATGTTAGAGGACTTTTTAAGTGCCATACCAAATATATACTCCTTGTATGACTATTAGTATAGCAAACTGCTTATTGCTTTTGTATAGCTTTTAGACACTTTTGTCATTTTTTTCTTATCCATGTAAACTATCCATATATAAAACGATAAAACAGGAGATACAATGAGCTCGATGAGTTTGTCCGAAGAATTGGCCTGGCGTGGTTTCGTCAATCAGACGACCTTCAAAGATATTACCGCAATTGATAACCAATCCTTGAGCTTTTATTTTGGCGTTGATCCATCTGCTGATTCTATGACCATAGGCAATCTAGCTGCCGCAATGATGGTCAGACTCTTCATGCAACATGGACATAAGGCAACCTTGCTTATAGGTGGTGCCACAGGTTTAATCGGCGACCCTGATGGCAAAAAACAAGAACGCGATTTGAAGAGTATTGAAGAAGTTCAGGCAAATACGGCTAGCATTGTGGCCCAATACGATATCGTGTTTTCTGGTATGAATTTTGATGTTGTTAATAATTACGATTGGTTCAAAGATATTAGCTACCTTGATTTTTTGTATACCGTAGGTAAGCATGTGCCGATGAGTGCTATGGTCGGCAGAGAGTTCGTCCAGAGTCGTATCGCTGAGGGTGGTGCTGGTATTAGTTATGCGGAGTTTAGCTATTCGCTAATACAAGGTTATGACTTTTTGCATCTTTATAGGGAGAAGGGCGTTACTCTACAAGTCTCGGGTGCTGACCAATGGGGTAACAGTATTGCGGGTGTTGATTTAATCCGCAGAATTGAGGGCGCAGAAGCTCACGTTTGGACTGTACCACTAGTTGTAAACAAAACAACAGGTGTAAAATTTGGCAAGAGCGAAGATGGCGCTATTTGGCTGGATAGCTCCAAAACCAGTCCTTATAAGTTTTACCAATTTTGGCTCAATTGTGATGACGCAGGATCTATTGATTATCTCAAGGTATATACAACCCTGACAAGAGAACAAATCGAAGCCATAGAAGCAGAATTTCTAGCTAATCCATCTGACAGATTGGCTCAAAAGACTTTGGCTTACGAAGTCACCAAGCTTATCCACGGCGAAGCTATCGCAAACGACCAAAAGCGTATCGCCGATATACTGTTTGGCACAAAAAACTACGCTGACCTAGATGCAGAATTGTTGCAATTATTGGAATCAGAATTACCGTTTACAGAAGCTAGACAGGGAGATAGCTATGTTGATGTATTGGTAGCAACGGGATTAGCAACCAGCAAGCGACAAGCCAGGGAATTCATCATAAACGGCGCGGTGTGGAATGCGGACATTGCACAAATCGAACAAACCGATCAAACATTAGATACTACCAAATCTTATAGTAATTACGTTATACTAAT
>JAGQMT010000017.1 GCA_020428565.1 Candidatus Saccharimonadota bacterium
AGGTTACTAATGATACCTATACTGGTGGTCTGGTAGGTCGTAACGAGACAGTCGAAAGCGAACGCACCTTTGTTAATAACTATTACGATCAACAGCGAACTGGTCAAACGGTATGTGCTACAGATGATAATGATGGCGAACCTTTAACCTGTACTGTAGTTAATTCTCATGGCGATCAATTAGGGTATTTCATAAACAACAACACAAATGCGCCAATGGATACATGGAACTTTAACGGTGTTTGGGTGGCTAACCCTAGTATCCCGCCAATATTTAAGCAAGTCAACGATTCTGATAATGACGGAATATCTGATGAGATTGAAAGCGCAAGCCCCAATGGTGGCGATGCGAATAATGATGGCATTCTTGACAGCCAACAGTCAAATGTTGCTAGTTTAGTAAACTCAATTAATGGGCAATATGTAGCCGTAGCTCTAGATAATCAAAACTGTAGATTAACTGGTGTTAGCGTAAATTCTGAAGATACCAATATTATTAAAGATACAGGCTTTAACTACACGGCTGGATTGGTGAATTTTGCGGCGGATTGTGGTGAGCTTGGCGTTACTTCTATGGTAAATATTTACCAATACAGTATTACCAAAGATGAGTTAGTACTAAGAAAGTATAACCCTGTTACGTCTGCTTATTTTACGATTATGGGCGCTAGTATTATCGATCAGGTGATTGATGGCCATGCCGCCGTTGTTGCTTCATATATCATTACTGACGGTGGCGACTTGGATATCGACGGTAAAGTAGATGGAACGATAGTTGACCCAGTTGGATTGGCTTCTTCTGTGGTTGACGTCCCTAACACAGGTGTTGTTAAGCATTGGATATTGAGTTTGAGATAGTTCTACGGGCTAAGGCGACCATCAGTCAATGGTTTTTGGTGTCTGAATCGATAACATGGTTCTTGTGATGGAAGATAGTATAGATGCTCATATGTAATTATTCACAAGAATGTATAAAGAGGTATTTAATATGATTAGACTTCAATTTCCTAGGAGGTGGATGTGGTTGACCGCAGGCGTAGTGGCCTTAGCGGTGTTAATAATTGGTGTGGTTTGTTTTTTTAATAAAAAAGATATTGTCAGAGAGGGTGGTGAGCCGATTATTACTTATTCAACAGATACTCCTGATGACTCTAGGGAGAATGCTGATAATTATAATTGGCGCGGTGGCGTTGAAGATCCAAAGAAAATCATCATGCCTAGTATTGGCGTAGACTCATTCATACAACAAGTTGGTGTGGATCAGAACGATGAAGTGGCTGTGCCGAATAATGTACATCTTGCTGGTTGGTATGTAGAGAGCGCGAGGCCTGGTCGGCAAGGCTTAAGTATTATAGACGGTCATGTTAATGGGCGTACCGCCGAGGGAGTATTTAGGAATTTAGAAAAACTTGTCAAAGATGACGAAGTGGGGATTGAGTTTGGTAATGGAGAAATCAAGAATTTTAAGGTTATAGAAACCCATAGAGCTAAGGTCGATGAGGCGGCTAGTATATTATTCTCGCAGAAGCCTAAGGTGTACAGCCAGCTCAATCTCATTACTTGTGTAGGTGAATTTGATAGGGAAACTCGACGTTATCAGGAAAGGTTGATTGTTTATACCGAACTTATTCAGTAATGATGTTGTAAGCGCTGGATATGCTGTTGATACAAAGTTTTGCGTTATCGACCTTGTTTAAAAATGCAGGGACATATATTTGCTATTATCGTTTAGTGATGATATGATAAAGATTATGACATTACATAGTTTTAGCGAGATGCCAATTAGTGCAACCGAACAACGTTTTAAGGATAGAATTGATGCCCATAACCAAGCGGTTATAGCCAGTCTTGCTTTGCGCAGTAGTCAGATTGAGACGACTGTAGATAATTATGGTCCAACTGTGTCTTATTCTGCTAAGGAGCTTCCACCACTGCCAGAAGTGCTAGAGCGTACTCGATTATTTGAGACTGTTCAACCCAAGTATGCAATCCGAGCATCAAAAGCGGTGGCGCCTAACCAAGGTCTATTCGATATCGACCCGATAATCACCTCTGTCACCCAGAGTTCCGATAAGGCAGTAATGACGTCCAACGAGCATCATCATAGTCGTCCATTGTTTGGTGTTGATCGACTTCGTGAGTCAGGTCAAGAACAGACGGTTAAGGTGGTCGTACCATCAAGTGCTGTTATTAAGCCAGAAGCCAAACAGTCCATCTTCCCACAGGCGATTCCATATGGTGTTTTTGATAATATTACAACTGATAATGTTGAAGCTGTAGATCCGCAACAATTAGCTGATAACGATGACGGCAGTATTATTCAAAAGGGTGTAAAGTGGCTAAAAGCAAAAGCCGAAAAACTAGGTTCTAAGATTAATTTGCGTAAGGTGGGTGCGGTGGCTGTGTTGGCTTGCGTAATATTGCCATCTGCGTCTGTCAACCAAGAGGCATTGGCTAACAATGTGGCCGAAGATGTTAGCTTAAGTTACAACCCTGTAGATGAAAGTTTGGTTAATTCCGCGGACCATACTTCTACTACTGTATTGAATCAAACGATTGAACAATCAGCAACGACTAGCTCTGTTGACAGCCCTGAGTTTAATATACAAAAGGTTTATTCTGGTGAAGATGTTATCAATGCTTGGCAACAAGACAATCCAGATATTGATTTAGTGGCTTCTTTTTCCAACTTGATGAGTGCTAATGTAGTTGATATACAGCGTGTGCACGAAAACGCGAGTGCCGAAGTCTGTACAGGAAAATATAACCCCGATACAGCGCAAATATGGTTGGGGCAAATGCCGAATTGCTGATTTTGGGTTCTATGATGAATGAGCATGATACCAGCCCAAAGTTATACGGAATAGAAACAGAATTTACCTACACTTGCGAAATGATAGATACCAATATCTTGCCTGAAATAGGAGTAGTTGTAGAAGATCGTGTGGTGGATTTGGATAATGACATTTTTGGTATTTTTGGCACTGATCATAATGATTGGAATACTGGCGAATCAGGGGTTGTATTTGACTATGATGTTTTTTCCAAGGTGTTATTAGGTAGGTTCGGGCTACATCGTGTTTCTAAAGGTATGCTGTCTAATGGTGGCCGGCTGTATGAAGACCCCAGTGGTTATGAATACTGCACTCCAGAATGCTCTACAGCGGCTGAGGCAACTTTACGATCATTTGATGGGGATAGGATATTATTTGGTGCATTCCGCTATTTACAAGAAATGGGGCATATTGGACGTTTTCAAATCAATCGACGTACTGTAGATTATGCCGAAGATGGTAATTCTAGGGGTGTGCATATTAATACTTTGACTAACAGACAGAGTCTTAATCAATCGGAAATAGCTATTTTGGCTACTCTGAATATAGCCAAGGGTGCTTTGTTTGGATCTGGTGGACTAATGAGGGATCGGCATGGAGATGTGAAGTTTTATCATTCTCCAAGATTGGCAATTTCTGATTCCGGGATTAGTGGTTCGCCAGCGCGTTGGACCGATCGGCTTTTGGTTCGGTCGTTATTAAAATGTGATGTTGGTGGATACAGAAGATTAGAAACTATATCTGGTGATGCGCTCAATTTTGCTTGGCCTCTAAGAGCCAGTATGGTTATGACGAAGTCAGTATTAGGACTTTTGGAAATGGGTTTTGATAACATTTATATATTGCCACATATTCAGGATGCGGATAGTAGAGACACGGCTCGGCGTATTGGTATGCAGGGGGCTGAGGGCATGATGGACGTCATGTGTTGCTTGGATGACTATTATACGGAGTCTGCGGCTAATGTATTGAGGCAGTTTGCGGAAACTTGCCTCTTTGTTGACGCCCAGCAGACTGCCTATTTGGATGAAGAGCAGCTCCAGGTGTTAAATGAGGTGATTGATGTGTTGGATATGATGGATGCAGATCGGGATTCTGTGGCAGGGGTTGTTGAATCGGTGGCTAGGCGTCAGTATTTGCAGAGAAAAATGGATCAACACAATGTAGATATGCAGACTGATGTAATTTGTCGTGCTGATTATGCATGGGATTTGGTCGGTGGAGTAGGTGTTGCTGGGTTATATAGAGATAAGGGCTATGGTTGGCTTGGATTTGATAAACGTAGCTATACTCCATTGGCTTCAGAAGCACGGCTTACTAGACCGCCGAACGACACTAGGGCGGCGGTAAGGGGACGGGCAATACTCGATGCTGTAAAGTTGGGTAAGTCTATAGAGTTTGAGGACTGGGGTAGGTTTATGGTTGATAATATTAATCATTGTGTTGGTCCTTTGGAACATAAAGATATAGTTTGACATGATAAACTGCAGGCAATGTTTTTAGGCAAATTGTTGTCGCATTTTTAGTGGGAATTTTCCGATTGGACGCAGTTTGAAAGTTGTCTTATATTCGAGAATGTCCGTCAGGTGGTGACTGGTGTCTCTAGCCGTGTGATTGATTTTAGTGAGACTTTATATTTAATATCCAGTAAAGTAGTCGGTATGAATAGGTTTTTTGGTGATTTTTGACATAGATTTCTCAATACTGCTTACCATGGATGGTGGTCCTGAGATATATATTTCTCTCTCTTTGTAATCGGGGAAGAGCTTGATGATCTGATCAGTATCAAAGGTTCCGTGTATTAAGCTTGTCGCTTCAGACGGTTCCTCGACAATGAATTTGATATCATGTTTTGACTTGGTTAATTCGTTGAAGTAGGCAATATCATTTTTTGCCTTGTTGAAGTATGCCATGGCTATATCTTGGTTTGTGTTGTTTGTGTCACGAATTTGGCTAATGAATGGCGTAACACCAATACCGCCAGCGATAAATAGTAATTTGGTTTGTGAATTATTGGGTAGTACAAAATCTCCGCCGGTATTCACAACCCTAAGCTTGGTGTTTGGCTTTAGGTGCCTCAAGGCCTGTTTGAACGAACTGCTTGGCTGATAGAACTTGATTCCAAGTTTTATTTCACTATCTTGCGGTGCGCTAGCTATACTAAAGTATCGTCTCATGCCACGGATATCAGGATGGGTATGAGGTAGCTGTATCTCTATAAATTGGCCAGCGCGAAAAGTAAGCTTTTTACTTGATGTAAATGTGTATTCGTAAGTATTATTTGCTATCTTGGTCGAGTCTTTTAGTTTTAAATAGATAGAGTGTCTTTGGTGGTATGCAAATCCAAAGGCAATTATATTTCCTATCAATAAGGCGAATGCTGGTGTGGTATTAAAGAATACTAGATTTATCGGCAAGCTAGTGATGATGGCTACGATAGAAGCGGTTATGATTTTGTGCTTGTGCGTGCCCGGCAGTGTCAATGGTTCGCTCAACATGAAGCCCGCAATAAAGATTATCGGCCATGATGCTAGACTGGTCATCATCGCTTGTTGTATAGTAGCTCCGTTTTGTATGTCTGTGTAACTAATGAGTATCGTGCTAATAGCTACAAACCAAGCACCTATGTATAGATGATTGGTTTTTTTCAGAATACAATAACTTAGTATGATCGTGATTGGCAACAGGCTTGGTGTACCGATCCACCAGTTTGCATATTGTAGCTGAGCTGTTCCTGCTATGAATATGGCTAATGCGGCTGGGTTAAAAATATGTCTACTTCTGTAGGTAATTATATATTTTGATGCCTGTGCAAAGGCGGAGACAATTATATATTGCAAAAGTGTCGCAATATTTGTACTAGGTCCGAATACTGCCACTAGTAGTAGGCTGGTAATTATAGCCGATGTTTGGTTGGGGTTGACGGAGTATAATTTGCTAAGTATTTTGTTGAATACAACCCCACTTACGGTAAATGCTATCGTGCTACTGATTATTTCCAGAGGAGTATATCGTAATAGGTCGGCGACAGACAGGATTAGGGCGAGTATTATGATAATCGCCACCGAGCCAATTGTCATGACATACATTGGTATCATCGAGATGTATTTTTCTATATAGTCTTTCATACAAATATTTCGCCAATTTTGTTTATATTGTGGGCTATGTTTTGGTCTTTGTCTATGGTGACATAGTTAAAGTTTCCGAAATGCTTCATTAGCTTGTCGGGTGGTACAAAAAACAGAGCCGTTGACAGGGCGTCTGCCAGAAAAGTGCTAGAGGTTATTGCCCAAGTTGCGACTATGTTGCAATTATTATCCATATTTGTAGCATCGATAATATGTTGATAATTGTTCCATATGCGCCGATTGTTCGCAGAGGCGCAGATACTAAGGTCAGTTATAGAGACTGTTCCAATAACCTTGGAGGTATCCAAAGGGTTCTCTAGGCCAATAATCTGTGCTTCGTCAGTGCGTATGTATATATCACCGCTACCATCGACGATAAAACTTTGATTATAATTTGCGACAATTTTGCAAATATTATCGACCAGCAAGCCTTTGCCTACGGCTCCAATGTCGAGGATTAAGGGCTGACTGAGTTTGAGATGATTATTCTGTAGGTTGGACGTTTGAGTAAACAAGGGTATCTTGCTCAATGTGGATTTAGGCCGAAGTGTGTAGTCTTGTCCATAACCAAGTTCATCTAATCTGGTACCGACTAATGGATTGATTTTGCCATCTGACAAGATTTCTAGTTGTTGATAGATGTCATAAATTGGTTTGATGCTGTCAGGAAAGGATACTCCATCCAATGGCTGCTTGTGTAGTTGACTGACTAGTGAATCCGGCCTAAACCTAGAATAGGCAAAATCAAAATCTTCAATACATTGAGCAATTAATTGTTTGGTCTGACTACCTAAAGGATTGTGAGTTGCTAACTCCCACTGAGTGCCGATGGCCTCGAATTTATAACTAGCCGTTAATGGCTTCATCTTTGATTTTTTCAATTGCTCGGTTGAAGCCAGTGCTCGTTAGTGATGAGCCAGCTACTCTAGATAGCTTGACAGTCTTGATATCTTTGCCAACAACACTGGATTTGTAGCCACTGAGAAACGCGCTTTGATACTGTGCTGAATCACCACGAGATGCACTACCGACTGCGTTGACTTGGGTGATGATATCATCTTCTATGGTTAGGCTGAGGGTGATGCTTTCTTGACCGCCCGGAGTGCTGTAGCTACCGGTTGCGCTGTAGTCACCGTCTTGGTAAGTGGAGTCAGATGATTCTTCTGTTTGTTCGACGGCGGTGTCGTCGATAGATTCGGTGCTGTTATTTGATGTGGTTTCTTCGCTTGTCGTCTGTTTAGCGATAACAACAGATGTAGTAATAACACCGAGTACGGCAATGGCGATTAGGCTAATAATTGCTGGGTTTGGCTTGTTTTTCATTATATAAACCTCATATTAAGTGCGTTGTTAATCATTATAGTCTATAAAGCTGAGAATTTTATCTGAGTTTATCATTTAATATTTCAATCAACATTGTGGCTAGAGGGCTTGGGATTGGAAGGTGGCTTGAATATGGCCGGTATTTGATGTTGGTTGATTCGGAAAATTCCCACTAACAATGCGACAAAGCTAGCCAACTAAATAGCGACACCCGTATACTTTGGATTAGGTGCACCTGAGTTAATTATCATCTTGTT
>JAGQMT010000018.1 GCA_020428565.1 Candidatus Saccharimonadota bacterium
GCACTGATAAAGCCAGCAAACAACGGGTGTGGCCTGCTAGGACGTGAGCGAAACTCTGGGTGGAACTGACTGGCCAAAAAGAACGGATGATTCGTACCCTCGACTATCTCTACCAGGCTACCATCTGGAGACAAACCACTAGCCTTAATACCCCAATCTGAATATCTATCAGTGTAAGCATTATTGCATTCATATCTATGGCGATGTCTCTCGACTATTTTGTCCGTGCCATAGAGCTTGCGAGCCAAACTACCCTTGACTAAATTACAGTCATAGTTCCCTAGGCGCATAGTGCCACCAGTGTTTTCTTTGCCTGCTTGACCATCCATTGTATCGATAACTATATCCGTAGCCTGTGCATCCAGCTCTCTGGAGTTGGCATCTTGCAAGCCAGCGTTTCTGGCGGCGGCAATCACCGCTACCTGTAACCCTAAACATAGGCCAAGATATGGTACAGAATTTTTGAGCGCATATTGAGCAGCCATAATCTTGCCCTCTGTACCCCTAGGACCAAATCCACCCGGTACGACGATGCCGTCTACTTTGCTGACGGCCCGCTTGACCTGACTAGGCGTCGTTAACTTCTCGGTATCAATCCATGATAATTCTATGTTTACTTTTTGGTGCCACGAAGCTGATTTGAGCGCTTCAAAAACAGACATGTAGGTGTCTTGGTTGTTGAGATACTTGGCAACTACACCTACTCGGACCTTTTTGTCATTCTGAGCCGTAGCAAGGCTTACAACCCGTCGCCATTCTTTCATATTAGGCTTGCCCTTGCCCAAACCAAGTCGCTTGGCAATAACTTCGTCTATACCCTTGTCTGCCAAGGTCAGTGGTACTTCATAAATAGTATCCGCATTCGGCAACAAGACGATAGCGTCTTTGTCGACACCACTAAACAAACTCAACTTGCCTATCACCTCTGGATCGGCCGGGCCTTCCGACCGTGCCACCAACACATCAGGCACAATGCCAAGCCCCCTTAGCTCTCGAACTGCGTTTTGGGCTGGTTTGGTTTTTATTTCTTTGCTAGCACCAAGATACGGCAAATACACAACATGTACAAACATACAGTTTTCTTTGCCAACTTTCATAGATAGTTCACGAATTGCCTCTATAAAACTAAGCCCCTCGTAATCGCCCACTGTGCCACCTATTTCTACCATATGCACATCAAAACCCTTGGCCGTGTCTATAATCTCGTCCTGAATTGCCGATGTAACATGAGGTATGAACTGAACCGTCTTACCAGCATACTTACCAGCACGCTCATCTGATATAACACGCAACAACACACGTCCGCTCATAAACGAACTCTTTTGTGTCAAATCCATATCCAAAAAACGTTCATAATGCCCCAGATCCAAATCTGTCTCTGCACCATCCATGGTTACAAAACATTCGCCATGCTCTGCCGGATTGAGAGTACCAGCATCGACGTTGAGATAAGGGTCACACTTCTGAATATTGACAGATAAGCCTCTGGACTTGAGAATTCTACCAATTGAAGCGGCCGTAATACCCTTGCCGACTCCAGATAGCACACCACCCGTCACAAATATATACTTAGTCTGTCGTTTTGCCACAGTCAACACCTCCATACGTACCTATTTATTAACATAATCCTATCACAGATATGCCCAAACATGTAGTGCACGCAGTCTAAAACACAACGCTTATCCTAGTTGGCGCTTATCGCTACTGTAGTTTTTGAAGCGCAGCATCAAGCTGAGGGTCTTTGTCTGCCCGGATATCGTCTACCGTCATCTCTACCTCATAATCAGGTGCTATACCCTCTTTGTCTATATTCTTGCCATTTGGAGTGTACCACCTTGCAATAGTCACCTTGAGAATACCGCCATCCGCGAGTTGAATTGGCTCCTGAACAGAACCTTTACCATAAGTCTGCTGACCCAACAGTTCGGCTTTGCCGTTGTCCTTTAGGGCGCCCGCTACGATTTCTGAGGCACTAGCACTACCCTCATTGATAAGTATCACGGTTTTTATACCCTTTAGCTTGGGCGTGCCACTGGCCTTTAGGGTATCGACAATCACTTCGCCTCTGCGTTCTGTCAAAATAGTTGATCCACCGTCCAACCATAGACCAGACACATCCACAGCTCCACGCAAGTACCCACCAGTGTTACCTCTGAGGTCTAACACTACAGCTTTTACATCAGCCTGTACAAATTCGTCGGCTGCCTGACGAGCCAATGCCACTGTGTCATCGCCAAACCGTGAGATAGTCATAATGCCCACTTGATCTCTAATCTCAGTCTTAACACTTGGTATATTTATTTCTTGCCTAGTGATTGTATACTCCTTGAACTCACCAGAGCGTATAATGCCCAACTTAACATCGGTGTCTTTTTCGCCTCTAATTCTATCGACAGCTTCGGATATCGTAATGTCAGAGGCTGATTCATCATCAATTTCGACAATTATATCCTTGGGCATAAGTCCGGCTTCTTTTGCAGGATAGCCAGCAATTGGCGATATGATAATAATATTGCCCTTTTCGTCCTTGCCAAGCTCGGCGCCGATGCCCTCAAACGTACCACCCAAGCTATCATTAAATTCTTTGGCATCTTCAGGACTCATATATTCTGTGTAAGGATCACCTGCTGACTTGACTAAACCCTCTTTGAGACCGCTAATCAAATCAGCCTCGCTTAGCTCGCCATCGTATTTTGATTTGAGTTCTGAATAGATTAAATCCACAGAACTATAGTCTAATTTATCAGGTAATTGGTTGTTTTGGGTCGATGACATATTACCTACACTAAATTGTAATTTACCTGATCCCACGGACCAACCAAGCCCAAAAATAAACAACGCAACAATCAAATAAACCGAAGATTTACCTACAACCGACCCATGACCATCCTTACCCATCAAACCCCCCCTCTCTTCTTATCTATGAAGTGCCTTATACAAATATCTAGGATTTAATTGTAGCACGAAACATATGAATTATACCCTAAATAATCCATTCTAGAAGTAGACATATCGCAAAGCCGATGCCGTCGAAGCGCTCAGTACAGAAGTACCATATTCACCCGGACCAGCTCTGTTGTAGTCACTAATGAGGATTGAACCATCAGCATATACCGCCTCTACATACATGACGTGTCCATAACCAACGCTAGGATTTGCCCAGCCACTAACAGCCGCCGCTCCAACTTGCGGTGTAGCTCCAGTCGCATAGCCATAAGACGGCGCACGTTGATACCATGTATTCGCATTACCAAGCCCCCCAGAAGCACCAGTCTTCCAGGCTACATAATCGGTACAGTTACGATAAGCATAGCCACCCGTCTCCCAGTTGCGCCATGAACCCGGCCCATTGTAGCCCCACTCATAGTCATAACAAGCTCCGCTAATATTTCCTGTCCAGACACAAGGTGCATTGCCCCATGGATAGCCACCGCCACCAACCTGACCACCGCCAGAACCAAATAATCTAGCGTTTTCTGCGAACTGCTTTTGTTTGAGTTCTTTTATCTTGGACTGGTTTTCCTGAATCTGTGCATTAAATTCACTCTGCTGAGACTGGTTGAAACTCAATAACCTATCCTGTTCGGCTTTTTGTGCCGTCGCATCAGCTCGGAGCTGTTCTTGCTGCTTGAGGATACGCTCGACTTCTTCTTTTTTGTTATTTAATTCCACCTTGAGCGAAGTTACCTTATCTAAAGTAGCCTTCATACTATTGCTGGTAATTTCTCTGTACCGTTGCTTATCCAGATAATCACTCAGATCATTGCTAGTAGCCAACATTTCGATAGTAGATATGTCACCCTCTAGGTACATATCCTTGATATTCTCACCCAAGACATCTCGTTGCTTAACAAGTTCAGCTTCTTTTTCGGCAATTTGTGCCTGTAATGATTCACTCTCGGCTTGACGCTGGTTAATCTCACGCTGATAGGCGTTAATTTGTTCTGTCAAAACATTGATAGCATCTTGATAGCTGGCCGCCTCGAGCGCTAAACTATCGACCTGACTATTGGCCTCGTTATTCTGAGCCGACAAATCATCTATTTGTTGCTGCAGACTCTGCGCTTCGATAATCCCACGAACACCAAAAGAAGCCAATGGCAAAACCAAAGCCATAGCCATAGCAACCAACATCAGTCTAGAACGTTTACTTAAACTCTTGGCTGACCCTATATTATGATGCCTTTTTGTGGTGCGTCGATTTATCATACAACATTACCTATTTTAACTTTTTGATTAACTTTTTTGATGATATAACTATTTATTTTTGAAGTTACATAAGCATTATAACAAAAAACGTCAAAAAGTACAAACTAAACCCTGATTGTCCTACCAAAATTAACGATTGCGTCTCAGATACTTGTAAGTAGCAATATAAGAAGACATAACGCCAATCAAGACACCCAAACCAACCTGTCCCAAGCATATCAGCAATAAATTATCCGAGAAAAACTGACGAGAATACGCCACGTCCATAATGCCAAATGTACTTGCCGTCAACACCTTAGAAGACACGACAAACAGCACATAGCAAATTGCAATGGAAACCCCTGCCGACAACACGCCGATTAGCATACTCTCGACCAAAAAAGGCCCTCTGATAAACCACCTACTGGCACCTAGCAATGACATAATGGATAGTTCATCCCTGCGATTAAAAATAGCCATCTGAATTGTGTTAAAAATTATCAAGATTGATATACCGGCAAACACCAACACGCCAACAATTCCAGCCGTCCTAAAAAATGACGTCGCCTTAGTAATTGAGTCAATTGCCTCTTTGGTACTGCCAGAATAAGATGTAGGCGAAGATTGCAACTCAGTAATCTCAGGTTGATCAAGGAATTGCTTGAGGTCGTCCATCATGTCGGGATTATATAATTTGACCCTAACAGTGGCCGGGATTTTGTTATCTGCCGACATTGCCGCTAATTGCAAATCTATGTTGTCTTTGAACAATTCCAAAAAAGCACTCTTGGCCGCTTCTTTAGAAATATATTCTACCTCTTTGACATTGGGCATAGATTTTATCTGATCCAAAAGCTGGTCTTTAGATTGTATAGTTATATCATCCTTGAGATAAATAGATACGTCTATCTTGCTACGAATCTGTTCTATGGTATGTGAAAATGTTGCATTGATAACAACAGATGCCAATATAATACTCAGCGTCACAATCATCGTAGCCAAGGCGGCTAGACTCAGCCAAGCGTTACGCGCGAACCCTAAAATCCCTGCCCCAAACACACGCCAAATAGTAATCAATTTTCTACTCTTCATAACGTATACTTCCCGCTCGAATCATCGCTGGCTATCTTGCCATCCGATACAGTAACAACTCGACGCTTCAATTTGTTGACTATCTCTTGATTATGAGTTGTTAGTATGACTGTTGTACCGTACTTGTTAATCTTTTCTAATACCCTGATAACATCCCATGCATGTTTCGGGTCTAAGTTACCCGTTGGCTCATCAGCGATTAGTATTTTTGGCTGACGTACGATAGCCCGAGCGATTGCCACTCGTTGCCTTTCGCCACCAGATAATTCCATGGGCATATTGTCTTGCTTGTCTTTGAGACCAACTATATCCAAGACTCGTGGCACTGTATGTTTAATCTCCTTTGTACTAATACCAATGATTTCCAAAGCAAAAGCAACGTTTTCGTAGACCGTCTTGTTAGGCAAAAGCTTAAAATCTTGAAACACAACGCCAATCTTGCGACGCAACTTGGGCACATCACGGTCCTTGAGAGTTTCATAATCTATACCCCCAACTATAATCTTGCCTGACGTAGGCTTTTCTTCTCTAGTCAGTAACTTTAGCAAAGTAGATTTACCGGCACCAGAGGCCCCAACTACAATCACAAATTCCTTCGCCTCTATGTGCAAACTTACCCTCTGCAGTACTGCAGATTTACGCTTACCATAGCTCTTGCTAACTCTATCTAAAAGTATCACGGTCTATATTATACCAAAATTCTTGTGCTTTTTGAGGATATTTTCAAAAATCCAAACCTTTGACTTGTCTATGACGCTTTTGAATACGTTTTTGTCTAGCCAAGACAATCATTGCAATCAATAAAGCCGAAGCGATAAGAACTGACAGCAAAACTATATATACTTCTCTATTCAGCTTAATATGACGAACAATGGCCGAAAATGGATTATCGGCATTGGACACGACAACATCAATTGCTTCTCGTATGACATCGCTCTGGGTATTCCCTTCGAAAATCATATAGATTCTATGCTCACCATTAGCAACCAGTGTACTATCGAACGCCTCAAAGCCTTTGCTACGCTGTACTACTTTGCCGTCTACCATATACCGCGACTCGGTAATCTGAGGATTGTCGGTCGATAAATCGGTCAAAAAGACCTTGCCAGATACCTCACCCTTGTAAGCCGACAACAAGCTATAACTAACGCCATCTTCTTCTATACGATTATTACTAGCTAGGCAATTTGCGCCGTCTGCATATGGCACGCAATCTTTGTCGGTAATCAAAATCTTTTCTAGCTTGACATTGCCATAGACACCGACCACCTTAATCTTACCGACTTCACTGTTTGACTCACTGACGAAATCAGAAAATTGATAAGCATTATGCCAAATCCACTCGCTTGACACACCCTGATCCAATCTTACATCAACACAATCACCATTAGTGAGCTCTAACTTCAGCAACGATTCGCCATTTGTGTCTGGCAACAATCTTAGCCACAAATCTCCATCACGAGGCAAAGAATCGGTCGATACATCATATTCTACAGCCCCTAAATCCGATACCCCGTTACAAAGCGCTGAAACCCGTGTAGGCCGAATAGCAAATACCGACAACAATCCAAGCAAGCCGACAAACACCACTAATAATAAAGATACTCTTCTACTAATATTCATAAGCTTGATTATACCACTTATGGATCAACTTGTAGTCAGCAAACCCGACTAGGTACATGCAACTTTAGATAGCTAAACCGTCGAATTGATAAAATCGTCTATTTTGCCGTCAAGTACGTCATCAACCGCACTAGTTTCTAGGCCAGAACGCAAATCTTTGACTAGTTTATAAGGATGCAAAACATAGTTTCTAATCTGATTGCCCCACTCTGCAGACTGATTTGCACCTTTTATATCGGCCAGTTTTTCTAAATGTTGCTCAATCTGAAGCTGACGCAACCTAGAGCGTAATATGGTCATCGCCAGTTCTTTGTTTTGCAACTGCGACCTCTCGTTTTGAATTGCTACCGTCACACCAGTTGGTATGTGGGTAATCCGCACCGCCGAATCAGTCGTATTCACAGATTGACCACCGTGGCCACCCGCTCTATAAACATCAATCTTCAACTCAGACTCATCAAGCTGGACATCTTCTGGGCTCTCAATCTTTGGCAAAACCTCCACCTTGGCAAAACTAGTCTGACGTAAATTATCAGCATTAAACGGACTCAAACGCACGAGTCTATGTACACCGTGTTCATTCTTGAGCTTACCATAAGCCAAAT
>JAGQMT010000019.1 GCA_020428565.1 Candidatus Saccharimonadota bacterium
GGGTGGGTCAGGCTAGTTTGCCTCTGCAGTTTAACTACTCGGCATCTGTTTGTGACAGTAACGTTAATGGTGCGGGTGGTATCCAAGATAAGAGCATGATAATGTCGCGTACTCACATAGAGCAAGTAACGGCTGTGGTTAGGCCACATGGCGGGGGTGCGAGTGTTGGCGGGATTAGTGTTAGTGGCGTTAGTGCTAGCTACATGGATATGGTACCGGCCGGTGTGGGGGGCTGTGCTTATGTAAATGAATGGAGATGGCTTAACAATTGTGCTACAGGGGTGTCGGGTGGACTGCCGACAAACGTTAGATATAATATTGACGGTCTTGGGGGCTTGACTCCCGGACAGACGTACGTAATTGAGACTACCGTTAGAACTCGACCTGTAAACTGGTTTTATTGGAATAGCACTGGCATAAGTTTATTGCGTTGTGTCGGACAGACTGGTGGTGGTACTTACATTGATACAACACAAATAGAAGGCTATAATTGCCCTACCGTAACGGTTACAAGAAATTTTATAATTACTGTACCAAATCCTAACGCACATCTTCCGACCGGCAATGCTACTGCAACATGCAGTACTATCACCGGCAGTGTTATAGACTTGGATCGTCCCACCCAGACACTCAGATTAGCTGTGTATGTTGATCGTGGCCAGTATGATCCTAGTCCAGGCATCAGGATTCCAGATTCTCCCGGAGGGGCATATATGACTCAAGGCGGAGTAACCGGCGGTTTCGTGATTAATGATGTAAGGTATACATCATATAACGATGCTGCACCTAGAACTTTCTATGTGTATGCTTTCAATGTGGATAACAATGGCAACCCTGCTGGGGTGAACCCATTAGTCGCAACAGTTACTCGTCCAGTCTGCCCACCTTCGTGTACTACCAGCGTGACTCCAGGCTTCTTGCTTCCTGGTGATATATTCACATTTACAGTGACGGTCAGCGATAGTAGGGGAGCTCAGGGTAGGCCAATGGGCAACTACACTATCTATACTACTACCGGCCCTCCTCTGGGTGCCCTTAGTCCATCATCTATTTCTGGTAATCTGACTACCACGTCGTTTAACTCACACTATTTCACAGGTACCGCCCCCAACCTAGCCGGTAGATACAACGTCAATACAACTATACGCTATGACTCAGGCACGATCACTCGGACCTGTAACATGAGCGGGGGAACAGTCCCTAACAACCCAGGTGATGACGATACACCAGTCAATGTCACGGCTCAACCTTATCTCAAGTCATATGGTGGTGATGTAGTAGTAGGCGGTACTTTCCAAGACTCCAATGCTACCTGTACTGCTATAAATACTTCTGGTTCAAACTCTACCAATAAGCTATATCAAATCAACGCCAATGCCAGTACAAATGCCTCAGGACAACACATAGGTTCCTCTGCTCAACTAACTGTCTCTGCCTTACTTCAGGTTAATGGCTTCTACTCTAATTCACAAAACGCAGGTACTAATGCCAAGAGTCTAACTATAGCTAATGCAGAGCGAACCTCAGGCTCTAACACTATGGCTACATCTACTTATGGCGGTGGCTCTGGTAACTCACGTTGTGTTACGGACTACTTTGGCACCACCAGGGATTCAGGTATCACAGCTACTACTATGTTAGATGCACTCTCTGGAGGCAGAAAGCAGTACTATCAAGCAGGGGACGCCACCATACCCGGAGGCACTATAAATACCGGCTCTCAGGTTGCTATATACATAGATGGTGATGTCTTCATCCAAGACCAACTCACCTTTGCCACTGGTGCTACTTCCAGAGAGGCTATGCCAAACCTATACATTATAGCCAAGGGCAATATATATGTATCTAGTAGTGTCACTAACCTAGATGGCACCTATATAGCTCAGCCAAGAACAAATGGCACCGGTGGTGTCATATACACCTGTGCCACAGGTAGCGTCACTGCTCCGGTTATCCCAGCGGTAGCTAACAGACACTCAAACTGTAGCAATAAACTAACCGTCAACGGTGGCCTCATAGCCAAAGAAGTAAAGTTCCTGAGAACGGCTGGTCATATAACCAAATCTACTCCTAGCGCAGAGCCAGTTAGCAGCAACGGTGCAGCGGAAGTCATCAACTACACACCAGAAGTTTACATAGCCCCTAGCCCACTCAAGAGACCAGGTACATCATCTATAGTTGACCCAGCCAGTAGTGGCTTTAGTGGCAAATATGACTACATACGTTCTATGCCACCTATTTATTAGTGGTGGTGAGTATGCGTAATTTCTGTCAATAATTCTGTTTTTCTTGAAAAGCTTTGTAAATAAAAATAGCGCTCGTTTTGAGCGCTATTTGGTCAGTATCTACAAATTAAATCGTAATGGTAGCGACGACTGGACTTGAACCAGTGACCCCAGGCTTATGAGTCCTGTGCTCTAACCAACTGAGCTACGCCGCCATGATTATCATGTTTAAATTGTAAATATTTGTACAAATACGTTTGTTAATATAGCACAGTTTATATCTGTTGGCTAGTAGATTTGAACCAAGGGGCAAGGTCGTGCCATGGTTCTGGTTCTTTGTTTAGTCTGTCAGGTGAATCTATTTGTCCAAGAGCATCGAATTCGGCTAGGGTTGTGTTGGGATTGGCGTCGCCAACAAAGATATTGCGAATTGGTGTGTTAGAACTGCCTCTTGGTTCCTTCAGGAGTTTGCCTGCAGTATCCTTGCGAAAGATTGTGATTGTCGAGCCATCATAATAGGCAAGTAGTTTGATAATGATAGCTGTGCGATCCGACTTATCGGCCATGAGATTGAGAAAGTCTTGGGTAGTAAACCAATGGTTTATGGACTTCATGTATGGGCCTGGAAAACCATTTAGGGCTGGCATGTGCCACGAATCGTCGCTGACAACTACCGGTTCACCGATGGCTTCGTAGGCGGCTTTTACCTTGGCATTAATAATTTGCTCTGGGTCTTCGCTTTGAATTTCGTCTAGGTCGATGACAATTTGCTCTAGGTTTATGTCGTGTTGAATACAGATTGCCTTGGCAACCTTGAATTTATTAGCATTTCCAGTAACAAATTTTAGCTCCATACTGTTAAAATTATAGTATATTGGTTATTAAATCTGAAACGATAATTTATTATGGACATATCTAAACTCATTAAGCTTCATCCTGGATATTATGTTATCGCCGTTAGTGGTGGTGTGGACTCTATGGTGTTGATGCATTTGCTATCTGTGCATCATCACAATAAAGCCAGCGGTGTGAAGTTCACAGTCGCCCATTTTGATCATGGCATCAGGGATGATTCACATATTGATAGAGCCTTGGTCGGCGAAGAGGCCACACGTCTTAGGTTGCCCTTTGTTTATGCAGAGGGTGCCTTGGGGCCTGATGCCAATGAGGAATCAGCCAGAGATGCTCGTTATGCCTTTCTCAATTCTGTCAGAGACAGGGTAGGTGCACGGGCAATCATTACTGCACATCATCACGATGATGTCGTAGAAACGGCTGTACTAAATATAATGCGCGGTACTGGTCGCAAGGGTCTGTCGTCGCTAAAGAGTCGACACGACGTTCTTAGGCCTTTGCTCCATGTTCCAAAAAGCCGTCTCAAGGCTTATGCCCAGGCCAACGGATTGGTTTGGCATGATGACAGTACAAATACGGATGAGAAATATCGACGTAATTACATCAGACATAGTGTACTAGGCAAACTCAAGCAACAATCGCCCAAGGATTACGATAAACTAATTAAACTACTTCGTCGTCAGCATGAACTTAATCAAGCAATTGACCAAAATTTAGATGTTTTGTTGCATATTCAGCCAGGCAGAACAACAATCAGGCGTCAAGACATTATTAGTCTGCCCTACACAGTCGCCAAAGAACTTGTGGCAGAATGGTTGAGGTCTAATGGCAAAAGGTTGCTTAGTAAGTGGCTAGTTGATCGCACTACAATCGCTATTCGCACCGCTCAGCCTAACACTGAATTTTTGTTAGATTCTAGGAGCAAGATTAGCTTTGGCAAGCATAATGTGGAGTTTGTGTCGATTATTTAGTAGTCACATTACGTTCTAATCTGTATAATTAATGTCTATGGAGAAAAAATCGTTGAAACCGAAAAAGACTAACGGGGGTGATAAGAAGAAAAGCGCTGTCAAGAATACTGGGTTTGTGTTCTTGCTAGTCCTAATAGGGTTAGTGTTGTATGCTAGTGCTAACCAACCTAGTAGCTTAGAAGAGAAGCCATATTCAGAAGTGGTGGCTCGAGCTAATGAAGGTAACTATAGTAAGTTAATCATTTCTGGCTCAAGCGTAGAGGTTGTCGAGAAGGATCAAGATAAGCCAACTATTAAATCTCAAAAAGATCCTAATTCTACAATTGCTGATGATGGTATAGATATTAGCAAGGTGGCTGTAGAGTATGAATCGGCTGATGATGGCGGTATCTGGTTGCAACTCGGCATGACATTGTTGCCGGTGATTATTATTGTTGGATTTTTTGTTTGGATGATGCGTAGTGCGCAGGGGCAGGGCAATCAGGCAATGAGCTTTGGTAAGAGTCGAGCTAGACTGTACGGTAACGAAAAAGACAAAGTTATGTTCAAGGATATTGCTGGATCGGAAGAAGCCAAGCAAGATTTACAAGAGGTAGTTGAGTTTTTGAAGTTTCCTCAGAAGTTTGAGTCTGTCGGCGCAAAGATTCCAAAAGGCGCATTGTTGGTTGGCCCACCGGGAACCGGCAAGACTATGTTGGCTCGAGCGGTTGCTGGTGAGGCTGATACGCCATTCTTCAGCATCAGTGGTTCTGAATTTGTCGAGATGTTCGTAGGTGTTGGTGCGTCTAGGGTCCGTGATTTATTTGCCAAGGCCAAGAAGAACGCTCCAGCTATAATCTTTGTAGATGAAATTGATGCAGTTGGTCGCAAGCGTGGCTCTGGTATGGGCGGTGGTCATGATGAACGTGAACAAACCTTAAACCAGATATTGGTCGAAATGGATGGTTTTGACCAAGGGGCGAACGTGATTGTACTGGCTGCGACGAACCGTGCTGATGTACTGGATCCTGCCTTGTTACGTCCAGGTCGTTTTGACCGAAGGGTTAATATCGGTTTGCCTGATCGTAAGGATCGAGAAGCGATACTAAAGATTCACTTTGAGAAGAAGCCACTCGCTAAGGACGTTGACTTGGATGCATTGGCTGCCAAGACGGCTGGTAGTAGTGGTGCTGATTTATCTAATGTAGCAAATGAATCAGCAATTTTGGCCGCTAGACACGATAGAAAAGAAATCACTCAGGCTGATGTGACGGCAGCATTTGAGAAGGTTGCCATTGGTCCAGAGCGTAAGAGTAAGATTATGAGTGAGTCAGACAAAGAGATGACGGCATATCACGAAGCGGGTCATGCGATTGTCGGACATGTGTTGCCGGATAGTGATATGGTGCATAAGGTGACCATCATTCCTCGTGGTGGTACCGGTGGTGTAACGTGGTTCATTCCGCCAGAAGACAAGAGCTACCATAGCATCATTGAGTATAAAGATGTTTTAGCTCGAATGCTTGGTGGTCGTATCGCTGAAGAATTTATTTATGGAGCAGATCGAGTGACGACCGGTGCTGGATCAGATTTGCAAAAAGCCGCTGAATTGGCTCGTGAAATGATAGTCAATCAAGGTATGGGTAAAAAACTTCGTAATCAGGTGTTCCATACAGAAGAGGGTATGATGATGGAGCGGATGGTTCATGAAAAGCAATTCTCCGATGAAACGGCCAAGATTATAGATGACGAGGTCGAAGCTCTAATCACAGAAGCCGCTGATAGAGCTAGGGTGGTTATATCTGCTAATCCTCGTAAGCTTGATGCTCTCAAGGATAGACTGTTAGAAAAAGAAACCGTCGAAGCCGAAGAAGTGCTAGAGGTCCTAGACGGGTCTGTGTTACCAAAAGAAGCCAAACTCTACTAGGTAATATCTGAGACCACAGTGTGACCTTCCCACCTCCTAGGGAGCGAGTCATGGATAGGTAACCCACCACAAATGATACACGAGGACGGACCTCGTGTATCATTTGTTTGTTTTGGCGGGGTTTTGCTATTGAATGAAGAGGTGTATGATTGTATATTGTAGAGTAACTAAAAAGGATAAGAAGGAGAGGTAGTCAAGATGAAGTTTCTAAAGGAAAATGCTGTAGAGATTGTGGTGATACTATTGGCCGTGATTGTATTAGGATTGGTGCAGTACAATGAATCACAGAATCCAAAGCCAGAAACTCCAGATTTGCAGACACAGATTCAGTCAGCACAATAAGCTGAATGGTCACAGGTTATAAATCAGTCATACCACATGCTATGACTGATTTATTTTTTTGGGTGGTAAACTGTCTAGGTATCGGCTTATAATATAAGGTAAATATTTATTAAGATAATAAGGTCAAGGTAAAATGGCTATTCGGTCTAAAATCCTAAAACATGCAAACAAGAATATATCGGTCGGTGGAGCCGCTATGTTATTGGTGGCTACGGCGCTTGTGGGTCAGGTCTTGGGATTTTTGAGGGTGAAGTTTGTGAATGCAAACTTTGATGCGTTAGGCCCTCATAGTACCGATGCCTTTTTTGCGGCTTTCAAGATTCCGGATTTTTTCTTCTATACTGTAGCAGCTGGAGCGTTGGGCGTGGCTTTCATACCTGTTTTGGCAGACAAATTGCAGGAGGGCGACCGTAAGGGCGCTTGGGAGCTGTCTAATAGTTTACTCAATCTGCTATGTCTAGCTATGGCCTTCGTTGGCGTAGTGTTATTTGTATTTGCTGAACCGCTGATTAAATATATCGTTGCACCAAGTATGGAAGCGCAACAATTGAGCAATGCTGTATTTATGATGCGAGTAGTCGCTTTTAATCCGTTGCTATTTACAATCACGGGTATCCTAACAGCTACGCAACAGACAGTAGGCCGATTCTTTTATTATGCTATTGCGCCGTTATTTTATAATACGGCGATTATTGTGTCGGCTATAGTTTTTAGCGATGTATCGAATCATACTGGCGGGCCGTTTGGTTTGGGTCTTCGGGGGCTTGGCGTTGGTGCGTTTGTGGGCGCCGTGTTGCAACTCTTGGTTGTATTGTTCGGCATGGGTGGATTAAAATACCGTTGGTCGCCAACGATTAACTTTCGGTCACCATCTTTTAGGAAGGTATTGGTTCAGTTACCGCCTAGGTCTATAGATCAAGGCATGGATTCTATTAATTCCATTGTCGAGACAAATTTTGCTAGGCGACTTGGTACTGGTTATTTGAGCTATTATGAAAATGCTTATACATTGCACATGGCGCCAATACTTTTGATTGGGTCGGCGATTTCTACAGCTGCTTTTCCTAGGATGACAGAACGCCTG